>NZ_DAHVNP010000077.1 GCF_027319265.1 Ferrimicrobium sp.
CTCACCGTCCTTGCCAAAACGCCTCGATGAGCTGCAAAAATGAGACGTACTCGGACACTTTTACTACCAGCTCGGACACTTTGTGAACACCTCATAATCCCTTGGTCGTGGGTTCGAATCCCACCGGGCCCACCAGGTCAGGGCATGTTTTAACCCTATGGACTTGCAGAAAAACCCAACAAGACCCAAATTGGCTATGGTGTCAGCGAAACGAGTGCCCCTTTCAACCTGCGACCTTTGTAATGATTTGGTTCTCCACACGTGTAACTCTTGGATTATGAGCCCTTGTCGCATCTCCACTCCGCTCGACCCTCTCGCGCTTTGAGGTGGATCGCTAGGCGTTCAACACCCCAGCGGCTTGTACACAAAATGCGTGTGTATCTTGTATTGTTCGTGAGATGCTTATCTGTAACTTTGGACTGACGGACTATGAAGGCATTCGCAGCCTGCGTCGCTTCCGGGTAGGTATCGGTGGCTTCGAATGACGGTAGCGCCAGTCACTCGCGTATGCGCAAAGAAGGGTTGATCGACTGATTTGGCCATCTTGGTCCCGGACAGTGCTAGATCCGGCGTGATTCGCTGAGCTACGACGCACGTCTCCAAGGATTTACGCTATATTCGTCGTTGATATCGTATGGAGAATTCTTCCGCTCAACCATTGGATGTGGGGCTTAGGGCGTTCTCAGTCCAGGTCTTTCCACTATTGGTAGTCGCCTGCTGGTAGGTGTTGTAGTAGCAGCCGGTCTTGAATCCAGTACAGCCGTAGTTGATTGTCGTGGCTACGGCCTTGGTCGGTGAGACCAATTCGACGGAGGCTACCTCCTTAGCGAGCGTCGGAGAGGAAACCGTCGTCCATGATAATCCGTCATTGGACGACTCCACTATTTCATGTGGAGCATTGAAGAGCCAGATATTTGGGCCATTAGCCGCTACGATCAGGCTGCCGACGTGCTGCTGTGTGGTGAGAGCCTTGAAAGATGCACCGCCATCGGTGCTCTCGTACAAAGTGGTCTTTGCGTTCGCACCAACTCCGAGGGCGATAGGGACATAGATCTGGGTGCCAAATGCAACGGGTGTGCCAACGGTGTTGTTCGGACTTGGAGCAAATCCCGGTATTGAGGCTGGCTCCCAGTTCTTTCCTCCATTGGGCGTAAACCAAACACCCTGATCACTATCGCCGCCGGTGATTACTCCGGCGCTGGCAGACAGCATGGCAGCTTGATAGGTGCCATAGCTGGTCGGCAGCTCCAGTTGAGCAAAGGTCCTTCCTCCGTCATCGGAGACGAACAGCGCTGGGACGTTACCGGTTTGGGCACCACCTTCGATCACCGAGATTGAGGTCACGTCAGTACCATAGTTATCCTCTACGTTGACCAGATTCGGGACATATGTTGGTCCAAGCGCTACTCCGGCCGGCCATCGAATGGGCAAGGATTCATGCGTCCATGGCGAGTTGGCGTTGGTCGCGCGAAAGATCTTAAGGTTAGTTCCTGAACTGTCCATTGCTAAAATCGAACCTTGTTCAGTGACTGTCACTGAAGTTCCTTCCACTTGGATTCCGGGTGGCAAGGCCTTCGTCGTCCATGCGAGGCCACCATTTACGGATACCGCTACTTCCTTATCTAGGAGGCGCCAAGCTGGCTCCGAGACTTTGCGAGGTGCGATGGCCTGTGCCCGTGAAGGTTCTGCTTTAGAGGTATTCGGTGCTTTCGTTGCGGAAGCGTTTGAACTGCATGCTGCAAGCAGCATCGCGGTCGAAACCGTAATTCCGATAACCTTTGTAATTTGCCGACTTGGCTCGCCTATGTATTTCATTTAGTCATTACCTCCAATAAACTGACAAGAGCCGCCGTAGGCGGTACTGCCTTCAACCGGAGCATCAACACAGTCCTCATCGACAGTGTAAATCGATGCGCCATATTTAAATGTTTGTGGTTGATATCCTCCCGCTCCGGAATTTGCTAGCTGATGAATCCGCTGATTGATATCCCATATGCCATTTGCAAGGCAGCGCAAGTTGTAGACACCCGTCGGATCATCCAGGTTGTCAGCAGGCGCTATGGCATTTGGCACGTTTGGGATCGTAGCGTACATTGAAATGTGTCCGGAGCAGGTTGGTGAATATACCTCTCCTTGGTAATGATAGACATTGGCTAGCTCATAGTCCCATCCATTTATAAAGTTCTTCGCGGCGGCATAGCAGTCGGAATTATTTATCACTTCCTCCATATCGTAATATATGGTGGCACCGCTGTTGAACCCTGCGGCTTGAGCCGCGGAAGCCGCTTCACGAGCCGCCTGCTCTCCCTGGTCAGTGGCAAGCTGGTTGTTATTTAAGGCAACTTGGTGAGGATAATCGAACTCGGTCTGGCAGCTTCCATACGACATCTGGTGGCCATACCACAGAGCTTCCACGGAGTAGCCCAAACCAAATGCGTACCACATATTCGACGCGGGGGTGTGGCTTGACAGCCGACTGAGGCCGCACCAGATCCCCCTAGATAGACTCCTATGGTGGTCCAAGGGGTGTTATTCCAGAAGTTTACTAAGTTTTGGTTGTTATCGAAGAAGTTGCTGGAACATAAGTCAAATCCTTCGGCATCTTGTTCAGTTATCCAGCCGTATGCCTTGTGGGAAGTGAATGCTGCGGTAAGTCCGAGAGGGATGATCAGGAGACTCATTGCGGCCATAAGGCGCGCGAAAGAGCTTAAACTTACCCCCCCCCCCGGACGGTCTCCATGAGCCTCATTGATTACCCCCTTTGATAGCATCTATGAAAAGTCTCGTCTGGTGTTGAGTAGGATCTTAGCACTGGGAACATAATCCTTCTGGATAGGTAGGATGATTCGGTAGGTCATCTGGTTCTACCAGGGGATCCGATGCTGCTTTGACTTTCAGGTGATCTTCATATTTGGCGAAACCGGTTTGCGGCACCTCATCGGAATCGCATTTTAACCCGGGCGAAGTGATTTGTTCTGGCGATTGGCCCTGGATGGAAGTCCGTGTAGCTAGTAAACCTGGAGGTTCGAAAGCAGGACAGCGATGGTTAGGCGATCCATTTAAACAGGTGAACATGTCGATAGTGTTGGCTAGGAACAATGTGATCGACCTATGCTCGAGGGGGTCTCCACGTGTACTTCACCCAACAATTGTGTCCGAGAACGTCCGACCCAGTCCGAGGTTGTCTCACCGCGCTTTTCAAAAGACCTCGATGAGCTGCAGAAATGAGACGTACTCGGACACTATGACTACCAGCTCGGACACTTTGTGAACACCTCATAATCCTTTGGTCGTGGGTTCGAATCCTACCGGGCCCACCAGGTCAGGGCATGTTGTAACCCTATGGACTGGACGGCGCCTTGAGCCCGGTCCTCTTCGTTTGTGAATCGTCGGTTTCTTGCAACTCCGCGACCGTTGCAACGATTTGGCTCTCCACACGTGCCTCTTTCGGATTATGAGCGCTTGTCTCACCTCCACGGCCTTCTCACGCTTCAGGTGGATCACATAGCGTTCATCACTCCAATAGAGCCACTACTCCAGGGTGCTAGTTAACAACACTCTCTGGGAATCACTCCATCCTATCCCACTAGAACAGTGCTGGTAATTGTAGCCCGAATGACGGGATTAGGAAGGAATAACCTACTGTTCCGGCCAGCTTACTAGACGCTGTATAGCAACTCACTGGTGTAAGCACTAATGATCCCTCGTTGAAGGCTGAAGACGGTATCGTATATGTGCCAAGAGAGTCCGGTAGGGCTACAGACAACGACTGGTAATCAACCTGCGTGCCCTTGTTACCTTCGTTTAAAGATGGGCATCCTGGCGCATATCCCAATTCACTATAGGCACTCTGTATATTCTTCTTAATCAGCACCAAGGGTGGTTTGGAAACATAATGGCCCTTGGGTCCGATCGCCCTTGACTGGTATAGCGATATACGCCTGCCAGTGACAGTCATTCCATAAATAGATGGCCACCCCTGTAGACTGCACGGAGACGAGGAGGTATCGGAGACCGTTAGATAGGCGTGCACCTGATTTGCCACGTACCCTTCACCGGTAATACCAACCGATACCTGACCAGGAGTGCATAGAGGTGCACTAGCAGGCAACGCTGGAGGTTTGGGTTTAGGAGGAACATATGTCGAATAGAAGGCGAACTCCTTTGAGCTGCCTTTGGTATTCGATCCAGAGATCTCGATGACCCATTTACTCTCCGGTCTTGAGAACATATGTAGCTCCTCATTGGAGGACAGATCCTTTGAGGGGAGGTAAAAGGAGAATGAAGCCTGTGGCTTTTTGCACTCCCAAGCTGTTGCAGCGACTTGTTGATGTGCTAGGAAGACATGGAACTTGATCGCTGGTGCTGCCGGTGTCGATCCGGTAGTGTTGCACGTACCACGAACGATGAGAAAACGCTTAACCAAAACTGACTTAGTTATCTGAACCGATGAAACCCCGTGCCCAGTAACCGTAATTCCTGAATTCTTCGTTGTTGAGCCGCACGAAGCCAAAACGATTGCGGTCAGAAGTACGGTAATGAATAGCTTAGGGAGTCTTATCCCTTTCATAGAATCTCCCCCCCGTTTCTATTCTGGTCGGTCCCCTTGCATTCGAGGCGGTTCATCTGAGGTGGATCACTCCAATGCTAGCTCCGCGTCTCCCCACGATAGATCGCGCCAGAGGTATGGGTTTCCCTGACCATGATTGCCGAGAGTGGGAGCGTCTCTATGAGCTGTTGCCAGAGCCATACGCAAACGTTTTCGCTAGTAGGGTTTTCCAGGCCGCCGATCTCGTTTAATAGATGGTGATCAAGTTGCGTGAGAAGTGGGGCAAAGGCCGTTGTGATTTCGGCAAAATCCATGACCCAGCCAAGGATTGGATCAACCTCGCCTTGGACATGGACCTCTACTCGATAAGAGTGGCCATGTAGGCGAGCGCATTTGTGTCCTTCCTGGACATTTGGTAGGTAGTGCGCGGCTTCGAAGGTGAACTCCTTAAAGATCTCCATCAGCGAATCCCAGTGTATTTGTGGGTCTGGAGACTCAGTCTCCACTGCGGATGAGCAAGACAGTACTCGATGGCAAGAGCTGTGTTGTGTTCACGCTCTGGCCCGTCCATCGGCTGTAGGAAGTAGTGGGTAAAGTCGAGGTTCTCGAACTGCACCGGAGGGGCAAGAAGTTGTGGAAAAACCAGTTTGAGTTCATCGCCACGATCCAGTCGAAGGGGTGCGCCAGCTTTGGGGCTGACGCAGATCCAGTCCAATCCAGGTGGCGGGGCTTGGGTTCCGTTGGTCTCCACGCCAACGCTGAAGCCAGCGTGATGGAGCGCCTCCACGGCGTCGGTGTCGAGTTGTAGCAGTGGTTCGCCTCCTGTGCAAACCACATAAGGTTTGGCTCTAGTGTGTGCCTCTCCGCCCCAGGTGCTTAAGACCGCAGCGGCAAGATCGGTAGCTGTCGTAAATCGTCCGCCCCCTGGGCCGTCGGTCCCAATGAAATCGGTATCGCAGAACTGGCAGGTTGCACTCATGCGATCCGACTCACGTCCGGTCCAGAGATTGCAGCGTGAGAACCGACAAAACACCGAAGGTCGTCCGGCTTGTGCCCCCTCACCCTGGAGGGTGTAGAAGATCTCCTTGACGATGTAGGACATCAGTGCAACCGCACGGCGAGAGCAGGATCATCTAGGCCAGCTTCGCTGAATCCCTTTTTGCGAAGGAGGCAAGAGTCGCATGTGCCGCAAGGTGCACCCTGGAGATTGGGGTCATAACAGCTATGCGTGATCGAGTAGTCGACCCCAAGGCTAAGGCCGAGTTTGATGATCTCAGCTTTGGAGAGTTCGATAAGGGGAGTGTGCACCCGCAAGCGCTGTTCTCCCTCAACCCCGGCCTTTGTAGCCAGATTCGCCATCGTTTCGTAGGCGCTAATGTACTCCGGTCGGCAGTCGGGATATCCAGAGTAGTCGAGAGCGTTGACGCCGATAAAGATATCGCTAGCACCAATCGTCTCAGCCAACGCCAGGGCGAAGGAGAGAAAAATGGTGTTGCGAGCAGGAACGTAAGTGGTGGGAATGGTATCACTGAGTTCCCCAAGATCTCGATGGTGGGGCACCCCAATGTCGTCAGTAAGGGCCGAGCCACCGAATATGCGCAGATCGATCGTGGTGATGACATGATTCACAACCCCCATTGACTGAGCAACGCGCCGAGCTGCTCGGAGCTCGATTGAGTGTCGTTGTCCATAATCGAAGCTGAGAGCATGTGGATCGTAACCCTGATGTTGAGCAATGGCTAGCACTGTTGTGGAATCGAGACCGCCACTGAGCAGTACTACCGCTGGTTGATTGTTCAAGCTTCCTCCTGGAGCCAGATGGTAGGCCTTTCCAGGCTAATCGGAGAGTGTTCGGGCTAAGCAAAGACGCCTACGTCGCCTAGGTCGGACAGAAGGTAGTTGTACCACCCGGTGACTCGTTGCGTCCAGGCGAAGGTTGGCGAGATTGCCGCGCAGAAGAGCGCGCGACTGGACGTCGCGTACCCTCTGTGGGTCGGCTTTGTTGGTGAGGGTATCGTCAACCTGGTCTGTGGATCGTCACGCGACGGGAGCGCAAGAGTCCAGGTTCTCTATCTCGATTGTTTCGTCCCGGTGCCGAGAGGACCGAGTGGCTTACCGTCGACGTCGGCCTCTCCTGGGGCTAAATACGGCGGCCAGGAGGATGCCCAGCGCGCCCAGGACGACAGAAAAACCGCGAAAGAGCTCGGCTCGAAACAGGGAAATTCCTGAGAGTTCAGTCAGCGGATCGGCCTGGAAACGACTTCGACTTCTTGCCTCTCTTCGCAATCGGAACTTACCAACCACGGCGATACCTCCCACTACGGTGGCAAGCAGTCCGATAGGCATAGCTGTGGTGGGAAATGCCAGCACAAGGATCAGGCCTGCGCCAAGGAGCAACCCAGCTGGTTTCGCGGCAAGGATACTCGACTTCTGTGGTGTTGTTTTGGCACTGGTGTCATGGTAACTCGCGCCGCTGTGTTCATTAGCACCGTAGCCGGCATCACTATAGCTGGCCCCCTGACGACTCGCATCACCGTTGGGGTTTGTCCCTGTCTTGGATCCTGCAGTTCCGTCAAGGGTCGCGTTATAGGCTCGTCGAGCCTCGGGGTTCGAGAGCGTCGTCCATGCGTCATTGATGAGCTGGAAGAGGGCTGCCGAGCCACCCTTGTCGGGATGAACCTGGAGTGCGAGACGGCGGTAGGCTGACTGAATTTCTTGCTGACTGGCGTCACGAGAGACATCGAGGACCTCGTAATACGTTCGATCAGCTGATCGTGCCATATGCCGATTCTAACCTAAATCGATGGTGCTCATCGTCATGGGGTCAGGACCAAAGCCAAACCGAGATCGTCAGGCCCCTTAAAGGTTGCAGCCAGCTTGCTGGTGATGTCGCACGGTAGGTGATTGCGACCGCAATCGTGGTGTCGAGATGCCGTGCCATAGCGATCGATGGCCATATCGACACACGGTGAGGATCACCTGTCTCCTCTCTTACTTATGTGAGCGTGCAGCTACTGACTCCAGTGCTCTTGTGCGGTAACCGGCCGCTAGGTCGATGAGCTCTGTGAGTCGGTACGCGTTTGGGTCGCTTTGGGCACTTACTAGGTTGACGAGGGCCAGCGTGGTGGCGGACCGGACGCCAGATTCGGCGAGGAGGGCTGCAGTGGTACCATCTCCGGTGAGATTGGGGTTGCCCACCTCTGTGAGATGGGCAGCGATCGCTCCGACCTCAATGCCGAGGTTGGCAATATCCAGCGATACCTGGGCGGCATGTTTGAGACGAACCCTGACCTGGTCGGCAGTGTTTGTGGAGTGTTGTTTCCGTTCTTCGCGCTGTGCCAGGATTACCTCAGCATAGGCTGTGGCGTCTGCTTGGCACAGTTTGTTGGCTCGGTCGCGCAGCTCTCGTGCCGCGCGTGCGTAATCGTTCGCGTCCGTCAGTTGCCGGGTCGATAGTAGGGCGGATTTGACGCATAGTGCTGCTGCCATGCTCACCGCGATAGCCGCAACAGAGCCTGCCGCAGGGGCAGGTTTGGGTTCGGCGACCGCGTCGATGAAGTCCTTGACGGTACTATCGAGGTACTCGGGAAGATCAACTGAGTCCGACAATTTCCCCCGTTTCGTCGATGTCGATCGATTCCGCGGAGGGATGTGCGGATAAGCCTGGCATCGTGGAGATGTCGCCGCAGATGAGGTAGACAAAACCAGCCCCGACCGAGGCACGAGCCTCACGGACCGGCATCCGCCAGCCGGTAGGTGCTCCCTTCAGCGATGGATCTGATGAGATTGAGAGGTGGGTTTTCGCGATAATCACCGGTAGGTTCCCGAAGCCATTTTGCTCATAGATCTCAAGCTGTCGACTCGCGGCCGGCAGGTAGTCGACGCCATCTGCTCCGTACACTTTCTTGGCGATGATTTCGATCTTTTCCCGTAGCGGAGCCTCATTGGGATAGAGTAGGCCAAAGTGGTTCGGTTCGTTGGCCGCCTCTGCCACCATCTCGGCGAGTTCGACCGCTCCTTTGCCGCCGGCGACGAAGTTAGTGCAGAGGGCGACCCGGGCACCCATCGACTCGGCGATCTCACGGATCGCATCGTGCTCGGAGGAGAAGTCCCCTGGGAATGCGTTGATGGCGACGACGGGGCTTACCCCGTGGAGTTTGATGTTCTCGATCTGCTTGCGAAGGTTTGCTCCACCGGCATGGACCTCGTCAGGGTTCTCTTGTAAGATGGCAGGCGGCAGTGGCCGGCCGGCGACGACTCGATGTTGGCCTGAGTGAACTTTGAGCGCTCGTACGGTCGCGACTAGGACTGCAGCGTCTGGGGTGAGACCTGAGGCACGGCACTTGATGTTGAAGAAGCGTTCTGCTCCCATATCGGCTCCAAAGCCAGCCTCGGTGATCAGGAAGTCTCCGGTGTGGATGCCGATCAAGTCTGCGACGATCGATGAATTTCCATGGGCGATGTTGCCAAAGGGTCCAGCGTGGACAAGAACCGGAGTGTTCTCCAGCGTTTGGAGAAGGTTGGGCTTGATCGCATCGCGCATCATAACCGTCATTGCACCGGCGGCCCTGAGTTGTTCTGCGGTGACGGGCTCGTGTTCGCTGGTGTAACCGATGACGATTCGACCAAGCCGAGCGCGGAGATCCTGCAAGGAGGTAGAGAGAGCAAGGACGCCCATGATCTCGGATGCGGCGGTGATGTCAAAGCCGGTCTGACGGGGGATGCCATCATTTTTGCCACCGAGCCCAATCACGATGTTACGGAGTGCACGGTCGTCGACGTCGAGCACGCGCCTCCAGGTGATATCGTGGGGATCGATATCGAGCTCGTTTCCTCGAAAGAGATGATTGTCAAGCATCGCTGCGAGGAGATTATGGGCACTTGTGACTGCGTGCATATCGCCCGTGAGGTGGAGATTGAGCGATTCCATGGGCACGACTTGGCTATAGCCGCCCCCTGCTGCGCCGCCCTTGATGCCAAAGGTTGGACCCATCGAGGGTTGGCGGATGGCGATGGTGGCGCGCCGGCCGGTGTGATGCATGGCCTGGCCTAGCCCCACCGTTGTGGTGGTCTTGCCCTCGCCAAGTGGGGTTGGTGTGATCGCAGAGACAACGACGTACTTGGCCTTTGGTCGGTCCGCCAGTGCCTCGATAGCCTCAAGTTTGATTTTGGCAACGCTATTACCGTAGGTCTCTAGTAGCTCTGGCGCGATTCCCATCTCGCGCGCGATATCGATGATGGGTTTGAGGTTGGCCGCGCGGGCGATGGTCAGGTCGCTGTCCATGGTCATGATCTATCCTTTGACGTGTTCCGATGTGGAGCATGAGTGCCACAATTTTTGATGTGCTTCGTTCATTGAGCCTACCCGCACAGTTGCCCATCAACAGAGGTTGGACTACCCGGTCCCGAGAAAGGTCACCTGAACCAGCCCATCGCTCATCCAGAACTATACAGAGTGCTTGGCTCGCTGTCATTTGGGAGCTGGTTGGCGTTGGTAAGCAGTCCAGCTTGTCAGTATCTGGTAGGTGCGGACTACAGGGCTGCCGCTGACGGCAGGTGCGGGCGCCCTCGGCACGACGATCAAGGAGCTGATGGGTATGTCGCGCTTTGCATGGGGGTAGGAACGAGGAGGTAGGTGCCTCCCACATGCAGTTTGGCCAACGATGGTCGATGCGGACGCGAACCAGCGATCGGTAACGACGCTGTCTTGCAGCTACCGCTCCTGCAACCCAATCAAGCGTCCACGAGCAAGAGCAGTGCCCGATACTCTATCGAGTAACATTGGAAAGTTCTTGATTTCGTTGGGCTTAGGAATCTTTGTGGCGAGGGCCCAAAGGCAAAATCCGTAGTGGTGAGGACCGTGGCCTGGTAGTGGCCTTGGCCCCTCGTAGCCTCGCCGCCCAAAGGTAGCCGGTAAGAAAACGAGCCCTTCAGTCTTTGGGTCGAGTCCACCAATGGGCAAACTGGAGTGTTGTGGCTCAAGCAGCGCGATCGTATGCAGAATGGGCCGTGGTAGTGGCACGTCGGTGTCTTCGATGATGAAGAGCAGTTGTACGGTGTGATCTGGCACTCCACTCCAAGTGAGCTCGGGTGATCGGTTCTGGCCAACGCCCTTGCCGGAGTGAATGAGTGGGATTTGGCCACCATCGGCAAAATCTTGGCTCGCGATGTGGATCGCATCTGGTGCCATCAAGCCTGGCAGATCCCACACGCTGTGTTGCGTGCCGGCGCGGAACCCTCTTAGCAGTTTTCCAATCGAAGCCAACGCTCCTCCTTCTTAGTTTTTTACACGCGACAAATGTACGATGTGAGCGAGCTGATGAGTAGGTCCCAAGTGGCCGAATCGCTTGGACCAGCCCAATCGCGATCTAGCGTTGAGTCTACCGAGTGAGGTAGGCGGTTGCAGTGAGCGGATCGCTCCTCGTTTGCGGCTTGATGGAGTTGCTTGTTTGGCCGGATTGACTAGCGTTACATCTATCGTTACATCTGTGGGGTGTGGTGCTGTGTGGTGTGGGCACTCCGCTGATGACCTTTGGTTCAGTGTCTCTAATTGTCGGGTGACGTGATTGGTTGGCGATGAGGAGAGATGGGGCAATGCGTTGTGAGGTACCTTCCCTGTTGGACCTCAGCAAGTGGCTGCGCCCGTCGGCCGCGACGTGATCCATCGGTTCGATGGCGTTGTCAACGATGGTTATCCCTATCGGTTGGCGGCGTTGGTTTGGTGAGCGGAGTCGGTTTGGAGCGTGGTAGGCACCTTGAGAAGATCGGAGCAAGAGTGACGAAGAACCCAACAGTACGTTTAGTCCTGGCAGATGTAGACGGGACGCTCGTCACCGACGAGAAGGTGTTGACAAAGCGTGCGATTGTCGCCGTCAGAGAGCTGCATGAGGCGGGGATTCTGTTCTCGCTCACCAGTGGTCGCCCACCACGTGGAATGGAGATGTTTATCGAACCTCTCAACCTCTCTCTTCCTTTTGCTGCCTTCAACGGCGGGCAGATCCTTTCTCCAGCCTTTGACACCCTTGTGGAACACGTGCTCGATCAAGAGGTGCTCGAGGAGATCGTTGCGGATCTGGCGAAGGCGAAGCTTGAGACCTGGTTCTACGCTGGATCAAAATGGTATGTGCCGAGTCGTGATGGTTCTCACGTCGATCGAGAATCCGCCACCGTAGGGTTTGCGCCTACCCTTATGAGCCAGCACCAGACCCCGCCGGGATCTATCGTCAAAGTGGTGGGCGTCAGCGACGATCATCACCTCATCCAGCGGGTGGCCGGACAGATCCAAGAGGCCTATGGCCAGCAGGTCTCTGCTGAGGCCTCGCAGCCCTACTATCTCGATATCACGCACCCCCTCGCGAATAAGGGTACGGTGGTGAGCTATCTGGCCGAACAGTATCATCTCGATCCACAACAGATCGCCACAATTGGGGATATGCCCAACGATGTCGATATGTTCACCGTGTCAGGGTTGTCGATAGCGATGGGCAACGCAGCGAAGGAGGTGCGCGACCAGGCGCATCGGGTGACTGCATCGAACAACGATGAGGGTTTTGCAAAGGCAATGGAAGAGTTCGTTTTGGCGACGAAGGAGAGGTCCTAACCCCTGAGCCGAGTGTCCAACGCCCATTTGTCGCCAGCCGGACGCTGATACGAAGTCCAGCCGCAGGAGGTAGGGGTGTCGCTGGCCGAGACTTGTGTTTGGTGAGTTGACGGGTGAGGTTTCAGGGGGTATGCCTTGCGATGGTGCTGGGGTCTTTTTTGTGAACCGTTTGTGCGAATAGCTCGTAGTTGGGCCCTCGTTGTTGTGAAGGTCCGTCTTTGGTCGCCATCTTGTCACGCCCTGTCGGGTTCAAAAAAACCTTCCTCTGCGAGCTCGTTGTAGACCTGGTCGAAGACCGAGTCCGACAGACCGGTGCGCAGGGCTAGCTCTCTCCTTGTCGTCACCCCTTGGGCAAAAGCGGCGATGACTCGTCCACGGAGCTGGCGATGAGAACCTTCAAAGGTCGACTGACGTCGTGGCATCGTATAAGGATCTTCTCCACGACCCTGAAACAGGCAGCCCGCTTGCAGTGGACAGACGGCACATGCGGGTTTTGGGCGACAGATCATGGCGCCGAGATCAAAGATGGCTTGGGTCCAGGCCCATGCCTGTCCGGCGGGCACCAGGTCGTCTGCTCTGCGTTGTAGCTCGCGCGTTTGCTTGGTGGCGCCAAAGAACGCACGGGAAAGGACCCGGCGCGCATTGGTGTCGAGCGCACTGACGTGATGATTGAAGGCTTGCGCAAGGATGGCGTTGGCGATGTAGGGCCCCACTCCCGGGAGGGAACAGAGGGCCTGGTAGTCGTCGGGGACGAGACCGTGGTGCTGGCTGAGCAGGTTGTTTGCGCACTCGCGCAAGCGTAAGGCGCGACGGTTGTAGCCGAGCCCACTCCATATGCCCAGCAGCTCCTGAATGGGGGCCTCTGCGAGTACGGCAATGGTGGGAAAGTGTTGCACAAAACTTGGATAGATGATGGCGACTCGGGATGCTTGTGTCTGGGTGAGCATCACCTCGGCTACGAGGACCAAGAAGGGATCCCTGGTCGCCCGCCAGGGCAATACGCGCCGATGTTGGTTGCCCCAAGCAAGGAGTTGTGTCTGTAGGCATCGTTGACGGTCGTCGAGCACTTCCATGGGTACCGAGGAGCGTAATGGCCCTATCGAACGATAGTAGCCCTTGAGGCGTGATAGCGAGGACATTCTGATGTGCCCGGATGGCTCAGGCGTGGCTAGAGGTCATAGTCATGGCGGTCGATGGCGCTTTGCGTGCATCGCTGCACCCTTGGGGCAGGTTCGGTCAATTATCTTCTCGGAGAGCTACAGGATTTGTGTTGGAGCCCGATATCATGTTTGTAGCTCAAGAATTCTGTCCTAAGCCCTCCGGCATGACAGAATGGCAACCGCTCCCGCAAGACGGTGCTACCGGAGGAAGAGCTGGTCGGTCGTGGTGACCGGCAAGGCGGGAAGCCTTCGCTGTATAGCTCGGTTTCCCATTGACTTTGGGAGGCGTGTCGTGCAACTCGATAGAGGCGGAGAGAACTTCAATATTACCCAACAGAGGAATCAGCCGTTGGTTGGTGCGTTGTTGTACGCTGAGAAAAGTGTCAAGAATGCCGGGACCTGTGTTCTTGCCGTGCGTGCGAAGTGGTGTCGACAAACTCACCAGCCTAGTGCGCGACACCGTAGTGGTCGCGAGATGTGTAGTGGCTCGCGTGAGCCCGGTGATATGTACGCGGAGTTCATCCATTAGCGTCCAGTTCGGTCGATGGCAAGCTCCCATGCGTAAGCGCGGAGTTTGTCTTCTTGGACTCGCTAGTTGGTCCCGAACGTTGGTTCGCCCTAGCGACTGACACTGATCGTATAGGCCTAGTGAGGCTGTTGATCCATCTCATCATCGCAACAAGGTTGCAGTATGTACGTCGTAGAACTCATGATCGCAGCGTCGATCTATTTCAAACAAGGAGATTACCAAAATGTCCCAATGGGGATTTGAAACACAGCAGATTCATGCAGGCGCAGTAGCGGACCCGACAACGGGGGCTCGTGCTGTACCGATCTACCAAACCTCGAGCTATGTCTTTCGTGATACCGATCACGCCGCTGCGCTCTTTGGACTTCAAGAACTCGGTAACATTTACACGCGTCTTGGAAACCCTACGCAGGCGGTCTTTGAGGATCGGATTGCCGTTCTCGAGGGTGGAGTAGGAGCGCTGGCCACCGCCAGTGGGCAGGCGGCAGAGACACTGGCGTTGGTCAACCTCGCCGAGGGTGGTGGTCATATCGTCGCATCATCATCTCTTTACGGTGGTAGCTATAACCTTTTGCACTACACGCTCGCCAAGCTCGGAATTCAGACGACGTTTATCACCAACGTCGATGATCTGGGGGAATGGGAGTCGGCGATTCGTCCCGAGACTCGAGCCTTTTATGCGGAGACGATCGGGAACCCCAAAGGGGATATCATCGATTTCGCCGGTATCGCTAGCGTTGCACACGACCATGGCATCCCCTTGGTGGTGGACAACACCCTTGCGACGCCTTTCCTGGCCCAGCCGCTGCGTTATGGTGCGGATATCGTGGTGCACTCAGCGACGAAGTTCATCGGTGGTCACGGTACCTCTTTAGGCGGGGTCATCGTTGACGGTGGGTCATTTGACTATGAGAGCTCGGGTCGTTTCCCTAACTTCACTCAGCCCGATGAGAGTTACCACGGTCTGGTTTACTCGGAACTACCAGAGGCGTTGCGGCCAGCCCGTTATATTCTGAAGGCTCGTCTACAATACATGCGTGACATCGGCGCTACGGTATCGCCGTTCAACGCTTTCCAGTTCCTGTTGGGCCTAGAGACGTTGAGTCTGAGGATGGAGCGCCATGTCGCCAACGCACAGGCGGTCGCGGAGTGGCTCGAAGCACGGGATGAGGTTGCCTGGGTCTCCTATGCTGGTCTTACCTCGAGTCCCTGGCACGCACGCCAAGAGCAGTACTTGCCGCGCGGCGCAGGAGCCATCATCGGCTTTGGGATCAAGGGCTCTGAGACCGCCGGGCAGCGGTTCATTGAAGGGCTTGAGCTCTTTAGTCACTTGGCCAACGTCGGCGATGTGCGTAGTCTGGCCATCCATCCCGCCTCGACCACCCATTCGCAGCTAACCGAGGCTGAACGCATCGCAACTGGTGTAAGCGCCGACCTTATCCGTCTGTCGATTGGTCTTGAGACCATCGACGATATCCTGGCTGACTTGGAGGCTGGTTTCCGTGCTGCAAAAGAGAGTTGAGGCGGTGACGACCGCCGCATGGCACACTGGCCTCTTTGCCGGACACCGTCAATTTGCACGGGTTCTTGATGACTTTACGACCGAGTTAGGTGCGGTGATCGGCCCTATCGACGTCGCCTACGAGACCTGGGGAACGCTGAATGCTGATCGGAGCAATGCCATACTGGTACTCCATGCTTTGACTGGGGATTCGCATGCGGTTGGTGAGGTTGAGGATGGACATGCGACACCAGGTTGGTGGAACGGACTGATTGGTCCCGGTCTGGCGATTGACACGAACCGCTACTTTGTGGTGTGCCCCAATGTGCTTGGTGGGTGTCAAGGGACCACCGGTCCCTCTTCGGTCGCACCCGATGGCGAGGTCTACGGCTCGAGATTTCCGACGATCACCATCCGTGATCAGGTGGCTGTTGAGTACGCACTCGCCCAGTTCCTTGGCATCGAACGATTCGCTGGAATCGTTGGAGGGTCGATGGGTGGGATGCGCGTTCTTGAGTGGTTGGTCGGCTACCCGGAGGCTTGCGAACGAGCGGTGGTGTTGGCGGTTGGGGCAACGGCGACAGCGGAGCAGATCGCGCTCTCCTCGTTGCAGATCCGTATGATAGAGAGCGACCCCAACTTCTGCGGTGGGGATTACTACCGTTACGGGGTTGTCCCAAGCCACGGGCTTCGCCTCGCCCGTGAACTCGCTCATCTTAGCTATCGAAGTCCTGATGAACTCGATACGCGCTTTGGGCGTCGTCGTCAATCCGATTCGGCCACGGACCTTGGTGTGGATCCCTCCTTTGCGGTGGAGTCCTACCTGTCTCATCATGGGCGAAAACTTGTCCAGCGTTTCGATGCTAACTCCTATATCCGACTCTCGGAGGCGATGAACCATCACGACGTTGGGCGAGATCGAGGTGGGGTTCTCCAGGCTCTCCGACGAGTGAAGGCAAGGGTGACCGTCATTGGGATCTCCTCTGACCGCCTCTTTCCTGTGGGACAACAGCAGGCGATCGCAGAGGCGTTGCCGACCTGTGATGGTCTGTACATTGTCGACTCGAATATCGGTCATGATGGATTTCTCGTTGAAGTGAAGGCGATTGGTGAGATCATTCGCACGGCGCTTTGAACGATCCTGGAGCGGTCCACTTCGACGTGGGCCCGTTCGTTGAACGTTCTGATTTCGGCGCCCTAGGACTCTGCTGAACAACCCACCCCCAAAATGAGGAGAAAATGAGAGGGGACATCTCGGGGTGCTTGAAGGGTTTTCCCAGCTCAAGTAGACTCTTTTCATGTTAGGAACTGAATCTCCCCAGGCCCATCTCACCGCTA
>NZ_DAHVNP010000078.1 GCF_027319265.1 Ferrimicrobium sp.
CTCTGAAACTACGTCGAATGAAGGCATACTGGTAGACTATTATGTCCTCACCAGGGTCGGTGCCCGAGTGGCCAATGGGAGCAGACTGTAAATCTGCCGGCGTACGCCTACGGGGGTTCGAATCCCTCCCGGCCCACCGAGGGGTCTAGCGTGGAGCGATGTGGGAACGCCCGCTGCGCGCTAGACTGTAGCGAGCTCATGGAGAACAACACTAGCGAGCCAAGCGCCGCATCGCACGAGGGACAGCTGCACGAGAATGACCGGCTTCGCCGTCGGCGAGCCAAGCAATGGGCGGAATCTCCCCAAGGCGTGGGCAAGGTTGCTTCCGATGAAGTAGAGGCTGGCAACCGAGTGCAGGATCGCACCCAAAGCCAAACAGCCAGCGGGACACTGGGCAGAGCGATCCGTCTCGTTCGTCAGTGGTTTGCTTGGGCCAATGTCGACAATCTGATGCATGTGAACCCTCTTTGGACCGGGTTTATCGGCTCGCTTTTGGTTTTTCTTGGTTCGCTTCAGGCGAACTCCCCCTTTACGTCTAAAATTCCTGGATCCTGGTATCTTGGCGTCAACGCCACCCCTCACCCAGGAAATGTGTTTGTTGAACTGCTTGCCCAATCGCTGGTTTACTACGGTCTTATCCTGACCGGTGTCGCCTGGCTGAGAATCGTGGTGGGTAGTCGTCGTGGTGAGGAACTCCGCCATAAGTGGCTCTTGTTTGGGCTGTGGATTTTGCCGTTGATGGTGGCTGGGCCACTTTTTTCACGTGACGTGTACTCCTATGCCGCGCAGGGTCGTATGGTTACGCTTGGTATCAACCCCTACAGTGGTGGCCCCGCGTTACTCGGGAACAGCGCCTATCGATCGACGGTCGACCCGCTGTGGGGTATGGCAAAGGCGCCTTATGGCCCATTGTTTCTTGCGTTGGCTGGAGGGCTTGTTGAGTTGGCTGGTCACTCTCCACTGCTGACCGTGCTGCTTTTGCGGCTGGTCGCCCTTATCTCGGTCGTGGTTATTGGGATGTTTGTCCTTAAGATTGCTGATCTGTTGGGTGTGAACCGTGACCTTGCCTTTGCTCTCTCTGCAGCAAACCCTATTCTGCTCTATACCTTCGCATCTGCAGGGCATAACGATGCATTGATGACCGCACTGATGGTTGTGGGGATCTACCTTTTCCTCAAGGATCGGAGGTTGGCTGGTATTGTCGTGGTGGCCCTAGCGGCATCCGTCAAGGTCCCAGCGATTGTAGCGATTGGTTTTATGGGTTACCACTGGAGCAACTCGGAGCGGGTGCTGAGCAAACTCCGCGGACTGGTCATCGCGGTGATGCTGACGTTGGCGATCTTCTACCTTCTGGGGCTCGTCACTCACTTAGGGATGGGCTGGATTCCTGCCCTATCCACACCGGGTTCGGTACTCTCGTTCGAGGACCCGATCATTCTTGTGGGTTACGCATTAGGTTGGGTGTTGGCCCACCTCGGCCTACCCTTCGGACCGCATTTCGTGGTTGGTGTCTTCCGCGCCATCGGTGATGTGCTGATTCTGCTCATCGGTGGGATCACCATCCTTGGGAGCCGTCGCTCGAATATCGTACGGCTGACCGGTGTTGTACTTGTGGTGACTGTTGTACTTGGACCGGTTATCTGGCCATGGTATCTGGGTTGGGGAATAGTGTTGTTGGCACTCGGAGCTGGCGATTTGACCGTCGATTTCCTGGTGCTCCTTACCCTGTCTGCGATGCCTATTGATTTCCTGGGGGCACCAACTGCCTTTGCATGGATCGGTTACGCGGGTCTCGTCACGGTCCTCTATCGCCGGCGGGCAAGTCTCTTCCGCGAGGCCAGCGAGGTCTATGATGGGTTTCGGACGGCCCTTGGAGAGGCTGTCCCTGCCCGTTACCAGCGCTGGCTGCCGCAATTCGTTCGCATTGCTGCTGATTCGTGATCCTTTTTCAGGAGATGACGCTGGCGAAGGTCGGTGCTCCACGACGACGATGAGCTGGTTATCTCATGAGTAAGCAGACCGAGGAACGTATTGAAGAAGCTGTTGCTACGCTGTCGGCCCAACATGCCTTGATGGCCCAGTTCGCGAGACTCTACGGTACCCCGCGCCTCTACAGGGATTCATTCGATCCGGGTCGAAGGGATGAGCAGGGCCGAAGGAATGAGCAGGGTCAAAGCGGCCCACGCGATACGAGCGATGCGTTTGGCTTTTTGGTGGAGACCCTGGTGTATCAGCAGCTGTCTGGGTCGTCGGCGCGAGCGATCCTTGATCGCTTGATCTTAGCTACCGGACTAGAGATCGACGTGATTCGTGGACTTGGTGGTGACGAACTGCGTCGTATCGGGCTCTCGGGTCCGAAGATTAAGACATTGGAACGACTCTGTGCCAGCGTCACTCGTGAGGAGCTGGCGCAACTCGCATGTTGCGATGATGAGACGGTCCGAAGGTATATCGTAGGACTCTACGGCTTTGGCGAGTGGAGTGCCGACATGTATCTGATGTTTCACCTGCAACGTCTCGATGTCTGGCCGGTGGGTGACCTGGCTATGCGAAGAAGTGTCGAGCGACATCTGGCCGATAGTCGTTCGATGACAGTATCGGAGCTGGTGGCCCAAGGTGAGCGCTTTCGACCATTCCGCTCCCTGGCCGCATGGTATTTTTGGGCTGATGATCACGCACAGGGCCGTTAGCGATTCGGGGCGCCGCGCGCTTCCTCGCTCGGGTTCGCGTTCTGCTACCGGAGCTGTCGCTGTAAAATCGCCATATCGAGCCACTTCCCGAACTTGCGACCGATCTCATGTTCAACGCCTACGAGCCTGAATTCACAGCTGAGATGGAGCTGCAACGAGGCCCTATGGTCAGCGACGATGTGAGCGATGCAGCTATGAAAGCCTAACGAGGTAGCTGTTACCAACAGGTGCTCCAACAAAAGGTGCCCAACACCCTGTCGTTGATGTTGGGGGTCGATATAGACGGAGTCTTCCACTGTGGAGTTGTACCCCGCTCGAGGGCGAAAGGGGGAGATGGTTGCGTAGCCGATTGGTTGGTCATCTTGCACGGCGACCAACGCTGGATAGATGCCAGAGTGCAGCTCCAGCCAGCGTTCTTGTTCGAGGTGGGTGCGGGGTTCTAGGTCGAGCGTCGCTGTTGATGACAGCACGGCGTGATTATAGATTTGTCGTAGGATCTCCGCGTCCTGTGGCAGGATGTGGCGGATCATGATTGGTGAGGGTTTCGACTGGGTCATCGCCAGGACTTGGAGTGGTAGCGGGTGCGAGCATCGAGCGGACCCTGTGCGGTCGTGTTCACGGGATCCGGGTCACTGGGAGTATGTGGAGGACTGAGCACACGAAAGTGAGTAGGGTGTGAGGATCAATTCTCATGACCTAGTATCATAGATTGAGCCTTATACGTATTGCCCCCTTAGCTCAGTCGGCAGAGCACAGCCATGGTAAGGCTGGTGTCGTCGGTTCGATTCCGACAGGGGG
>NZ_DAHVNP010000079.1 GCF_027319265.1 Ferrimicrobium sp.
CGGCTGGTGGGCGTAGGGCGGCCATTGAGGAGATACCGCAAACTGGACGATGAAGCACTATCCTATCGAGCCACTTTGGCAGGAGTTGATCTATTTGGCCTATCATTTGCATTGGGATCTCGATCAGCTGATTGACCTTGAACACGCGGATCGAGCGCGGCTTATCCAAGGCATAGCCGCCTTGAATGCGAGAGCCTGGGAGGAAGCGAGGCAGCTGTAATGGTGACGACGTCAGGTTTTAAAGGGCATGTACCTGACTCATCGAGCTTTCTCCTCGAAGTGGATGGAACACAGATTGGCATGTTTGCCGAGGTCTCAGGTCTCGAGGTGACGGTGGAGGTTGCCAGTTACGCTGAGGGTGGGCAAAACGGCTTTGTTCATAAGTTCCCGGGACGGATGAGCTGGCCTAACATTGTGCTTCGTCGCGGTATCTGCGAGTCAGATGCGCTCTTCGCGTGGGTGATGAAATCCTCAGGAAGTGGTTTCGCTTCGAACCAAAACAAACTTTCGGTGAGCACGGCCGCCATCACTCTTATTGGTTCGGACGGCAAACGACTGCGCGCCTGGGAGGTAACTGGTGCCTTTCCGGTGCGTTGGGTAGGCCCTGAGTTGGCAGTTGGGTCAACGGGACATCCTGCGATGGAGGAGATCGAGTTAGCTCATCAAGGTTTCGTATCCAAGACCTTTAAGTCGTGAGGAAGGTAACGATGCCTGCAACGATTGCACAGGGAGTCGATCAACGTTTTCGATGGCATCGCAGGCTGGTTCGTCGGCCACTACCGAACATCGGCAAGTGCTTGAACGGTAGCGTTCGATTCTCTTCGCTGGTTGGCAGGCCCCTATCGGTGCATGCGTTGCTGACACCGGCCCGTGCCGTCGATGTGTCGCAGGTCCCCGAGACGGTACGCATTCCATGGCATCCGTATCTCTCGATGTGGCGCTCGCGCAATGATACCGATGATGACCTCGCTCAGGAGTTGGCAGGTGTGCGTCCTGCTGGTTTGCTGCCACGAGCGACGCAGATGCCGCGGGGGCAGTTCGCCCCCACCTCGGGCCTCAGGCGTCTTCGACAGGAGGTGCTTCCGGTACGCTTGCCCGCTGATGTCGCCGCGGTGGGGCCGATCCTGACGGATCGAGAGCGTAAATTTGGGTCAGGGTCTCGTGCTCCTGACAGGGTCGTCTCCTCGCCAAGGCCGACCGCTCCGCAACTCAAGCCTGTGGCGACTCAGCTGAGCTCGAAGACCCAAGACAAGGGGAGGGTTGGTCAACGAGCCCTTGAGGATTCTGAGTCTTTGGCTTCAGGTGATTCTCCTCGAGGCTCCTCTCTAGGAGGAGCTTCGTCTTCGGTCGACGATGTCGGCTCACCGACGGGATCTGGTGGGTTGGCGGAGACGATCGAAGCCACATCCATGAACCAGCAACATGCATCTCCAAAAGAGGCTCCTGCGACAGTAACCGAGAGGACGGATCTGGCCGGAGCCTCCCTTCTGGGAGCTGCTCCGAAGTCAGGTCACTGGCCTGCAAACGCTCTTCGGGGTGAGGTGGGGATGCAACACCAAGCTGGGTCTGCTCTCGCAGGGCTAGGTGGCTATGATCCCACGGAGCGAGCCGGTGGCGGCAACCCACAGAGACCCGAAGGTGCCGGCAGCCCACAGAGACCGGACGGCGGTGGGGTCTCACATGGACAGCCCTCAGCTACGGATTTCCTCGCTATTGCATTCATGTTGCTTGAGGCGCTAGGTACTTCGTTTCAGCCGGCGCTGCTTGCCCGACGAGGTGTCGAACATGTCGCCGAGTCAGGTCCATTTTGGCAGTACACCAATCATTTCCCTCGAACGAGTTTCGCGAGGTCAGGGAGTAAAGCACTCGCGGCCGCTCAGCGACGGTTGCAGTTGGCACCAAGTGCCATTCCCGGCTCCCGGGAGGTAGTCTCAGGCAGAGCCTTCTCTGTCGCGGGTGCTCCTGTAGCTCCCCGTGCCACAACTCAGACGGGTTACCACGCAAGGTCACCTCTCACCTCCCCCGCTGCAGGTTCCCCAGACACCGGTGTTGGTCGGGATGCTCTTCACAACAATGGTCGAGAAGACCTCAGTTTTCCTCATGCTGGCGATGTCGGTGGTGGCGGTCGGCGCTCCCTGGCTTTGGCACTCGCAGCCTGGCAGCTTGGGAGCTCACCGATTGCCAGTCGTTTGTCTCCCAACCGACATGGACAGCGACAGGGACCTGCTGCGAGTAGATGGTCCCATCGACGAGGGTTCCTCTCGCATCAGGGTCGACAGATGACGCACGTGGGTGGCGATGCCTATCCGACCCACGAAGATCACGCGGAGATGCGTTCGCTTGCCAGCGCTTACCATCTTGACCATGCCTTGCGCCAATTTCGAGTCTCAGCGCCATCTCGGGGGATTCTCCGCTCTGCTCTCATGACAGGCTGGATCTACTCGCCAGCGAGTCAGGGATTGGGCGTGACAAGTCTGCGACCGGCATTGGCTAGCAGTGCACTCGGATTTGGTGAGGTGGTGCACCCATGGGGAGTCCCTGTGGGCGCAATGACTCCTCGGCACTATCGTCTGCGTGGGAGTATGGTTAACCAAGTTAGTCCTCAACGGGAGCAAGGTTTGAGCTCGAGGGGTCCTGGTTTGCAGGTATCCGATAATCGGCGTGATGGAGAGGATCAGACAACCATACGACAACGTTTTGCACAAGCACTGGGGACGCAACCCCATGATGCGGTACGCCCACTGCCCGCGCGATTCAGACCGCTGGCGCAGGCGCTCGGCGTAGTACGTCCAGTACATATTCGTACCGGGGGTTCCACTCGGGAGGCGCTTCAGCAGGTCGGCCAAGCTGGTGCGACCTATCGTGGGATTATTCACCTTCAGAAAGAGCCGGACGGCTCTCCTGCATCCGTGGATGTTCTCGCACACGAACTTGTGCACGCGCGGCTGGGCAAGGTGGCTGAGCCACGCTTCTTTCGTGATCGCAAGATCGATTCTGAGGAGATCATGGCTCGTCGTGTGGGTTCGCTCGCATCTACCTTGGTGGGAGAGAGCGCCTCGCTCCAGGCTAGTTCTGGTCTGTCGCAAGCCCTCCGTACCACAAAGACTGTTTCTCGTTTTCCTCAGTCCAGCCGCACGGACAACCTTCGCCTTCCGCAGGATCATACCGCGGAGACCACAGACCAGAGACGCTCCGGTGCCGCCGATACAAGGACCACACCAAGTCAGAGTTTTGAGAAGCTGTTGGAGTATTTCAGAGACATGGAACATTCGCAATTGGATGCGTCAACGAGCAATGACGGCGCTATTGGGCTTCTTCCCAAACCGCCTTTGACGCCGAACGATCCTCATCCACTTCCGACCATCGTCCGCGATGGGCGTGGAAGTTTCAATGGGAGCGATCTCAATGCAGGAAGATCCCACCCAGGGGTTGTAGACAGAGGGGTTATAGATGTGAAAAATGAAGACGGACCACTGGTTGGTTCCTCTAGCGCTCCTCAAACTGAGGAGTTCTTGGATTGGCTTGTTGAACAGGTCGAGCGGCGTCTCCTGCGAGAGTTCGAGGCGCGCGGCCAACGCCATATGCCTGATGTCTTATGAAGCCTGATGTGTTATGAAGCTTGATGTCTTATGAAGATAGTGCGATGGGTCGACAAGTTGGACGAGGTGCGTGTTGAGTGATGATCGTGATCGGCTCTTGTCAGAGGACCCTTCCTTTGTCGGACGCGGCTTCCACTTCCCCTTCGGCGTGGATGCTCGCGGTGGAATCTCGATGTCTGAGGGTTCGCTGGCCACGGACAGCGCTATTCGGGTCATTCTCTCAACAGCTCCGAGCGAGCGGGTGATGCGGCCAGCCTTTGGCTGCAAGATTTGGGATTTACTTTTTGAGCCGGTCAACGCGAACACGCTCGGTCTTATGTCCCAAGCGGTGAGGGAGTCGATTGCGCAGTGGGAGCCGAGAGTGGAGGTGGAAGATGTGACAACCATCGTGGATGCAAAGGAAGCTAGTCTGGTCCATATCCACATCCGCTACCGCATGCGAACCACCAATGATCGTCGTAATCTTGTGTATCCCTTCTACACCATACCGAGAGAGGAGGGCTAGTGCCGTTACCAACGCCGGAGCTCGATGACCGTAAGTTCCAAGATATCGTGGACGAGGCCAAGCGCCTCATCCCTCGATACTGCCCAGAGTGGACGAATCATAACGTCTCCGACCCAGGGGTGGCCCTCATCGAGCTGTTTGCCTGGATGAGCGAGACCATTCTCTACCGGATTAATCAGGTGCCTGATCGACTCTATACGAAGTTTCTGGATTTGGTCGGCATTACCCCCTTCCCGCCGGCTGTCGCTCGCACCGATCTCCTATTCTGGCTCTCGACGGTTCTCGACTACGAGGTGACCGTACCCGAGGGTACCGTCGTCGCGACTGTACCTGGTGTGAATCAGTCGGAGGTGCTCTTCTCCACTGTCGAGGATCTTGTGATTCGCCGTCCTCAGTTGATCGCCGCTAAGGCTGTGGAGGCGGCTAATCAAGAGCAGGTGTTTGATGTATGGGATGACTTGAGGTTTGACGACGGCGCTGTGCGCTGCTTTCATTCTGATCCCTTGACTGAGGGAGATGCGCTCTATTTCGGCTTTGCCAACTCTGTCGGAGGTTCGGTGATTCGACTGACCGTTGGGGCCTCGATTGAAGGTATCGGCGTGGACCCCACGGACCCACCACTTGCGTGGGAGGCCTTTGTGGAGGAGTCGTGGGTTGCCATGGGCGTCCGCCAAGATACGACTGGCGGCCTGAACCGTGACGGTGAGGTCATCTTGGCTTGCCCGCGCTCGATGGCCGCGTTTACCCTTGGCGGAGATCATGCCTTCTGGATTCGTGTGCGCCTCCTTCCGACTCGACCTCAGCAGCCGGGCTATCGAGCCTCCCCGTTACTCTCGTCGTTACAGGTTGACACGCTGGGTGGCCTTGTCGCTGCCGAACACGCAAGTCGAGTCATCGAGGATCGGCTTGGACGCAGTGATGGAAGTCCTGCTCAGGAGTTTCGATTGCAGAACTATCCGGTGCTACCGTTGCGAGAGGGAGAATCGTTGCGGGTGAGCACGATTGGAGCGTCCGAGACTTGGGAAGTTGTCGATGACTTCACAGCGTCGGGAGGGGACGACCACCACTATGTCCTCGACTACGCCACCGGCACCATTCGCTTTGGACCACGGGTCCGCTATCCGGATGGTTCTGTGCGGCAACATGGCGCGATTCCCCTTGATGGGGCAGAGATTGTTATGGAGCGCTATCGTTACGGCGGCGGCGCAGTTGGTAACGTTGGCGCGGATACGTTGACGATTCTGCGTACCTCGGTCGCCTATATCGATCGTGTTACCAACCCAGCACCGGCCCTCGGAGGCGCCGACGCGGAGACTGCTGCGAATGCCAAGATCCGGGGTCCCCTCTCTCTTCGCGCGGGCGGAAGGGCCGTGACCGCTCGAGACTTTGAACGCTTGGCGCTCGAAACATCAGCTGAGGTGGCGAGGGCGAGGTGTGATGCACCCACTGCGGTAGGCGAACCGGTACGCCTCCTCATCGTACCGAGATTGCGTGGTCGTCCTCAGGATCATCAGCTTGACGATTTTCAGCTGAGTGATGCGCTTGTCGATGCATTGATCACCTACCTCGAACCACGTCGGCTCATAGGGACGACCGTCGATATCTCGACGCCATACTATCAAGGAGTCACGGTAGCAAGCCTGATTCGTGCGTTTCCTGGGCGCTCAGCTACCATTGTGCAAGAGCGAGCGCTTGACGTGCTTTATACCTTGCTCGACCCATTGGTAGGGGGAACCAGCCAGGATGGATGGCCATTCGATCTCGGTCTTAGTGCCTCGTGGCTAGCGGAGCAACTTGAGGCTATCGATGGTGTGGAACGGGTCGAGGAGGTGCTCCTGTTCGAGGCTGACCTGCGTACTGGAGAGCGCCGAGGTCGTGGTAGAGAGTTTTTGACACTTGATGCACAGTCCCTCTTTCTCTCTCTCCGCCATCAGGTGGTTGTGCGTTGAACGGAGGTAGGTATGCGCCGTGATAACTGGCTCGTGCATCAGCTACCGATGGGGATGACAGATGACGACTTCTTCGTACGATTTGTGTCGATATTTCAAGCAGTAGCCACCACCTTCCTGGAGGACGCTGATACGGTCGAGTTCCTGGTCGATCCTACTGTCGCCCCACAACCATTTTTGCCTTGGCTCGGTTCGTGGCTCGGGAACTCCTGGATTGATTCCTCGCTACCTGATGAAGCGCAGCGTCGGCTTGTCCGTAGTCTCAGCGCGGCACTTGCTTGGCGAGGTACTGTACATGGTCTCTCACTCGTACTCGAAGCGATCACCGAGGCGCCTGTAGTCATCCAGGAGACCGGTGTGGTGCGTCGACACCGAGAGGAGGAGTGCCCTGCTCCCTTTGTGAGGATCCAGGTCGGCTCCACAGGCTGGCTTGATGAGGGCGACTTTGTTGAGCTGGTGCGCGATGAACTACCGGTGTCGGTCGCCTTTGCCGTCGAGGTAGATGGGCGACGTATTTGGCCAGCCTAACTTTTCGATGTGCGTCATGACGGAAAGAGATTGTTGATCAGCTTGACGCTGATCCACAATCGTACTGCAGCCCTACGGAGATAACTGTAGACAGGTCCTCTAGGGTCGCCTTTTGGGAGGGGACCCCAAACACCGTGCGGGTCAAGGGGGCGAGTGTCAGCAAGCCGCGGGCGTGACGTTCGAAAATGGTGTAGATGATGCCACTACCGAGGGTTGTCGAACGTACGGGATAGCTTGGAGGCGTAGTCGCATACGTGTTTTGTGGCTCGAGGGGACAGCTACTGAGATAGAGCGCTCGTTATCGATCCCGTGCGGGATTTGGCAGTCGTTCACAGTGACAGGCCATGGGGGAGCATGCGTCGTAAGCCTGTGGGAACCGTGGATGCAAGCATGATATAAGTGATATCTGTAATATATATAAGGCATAGGCGATTTGGTAATGAATGTTGGTGGGGCTGGGGTCCCATGGTAACCGCGTTCAGGTCAGCCCGCAAGGATGGTGTCGGACTCGTAGATGCCAACAATCCTTGACGGGTGTTCGAATCGAACGCAGTTCCGTGGGGAATGTTTCGCGTGCATAGACCGGCATCAGATGTCGACTGGATACTTGTCGTGTCCATGGTGGGGGTGAAATAGCGGTCCGGTCGTTCCAGAACAAGCAGGTAAGGGGCACCATATTCACCACCATGTCATCTGTCGCCTAACGACACAGTCATCTGAGGTGGCGGTGGCGACGCTAAGGAAGGCGCTGGGTTGCTTGGGAAGGGTGCACCAAACCGGTGCCGCAGCTTTTGCTTGATCACTGTGTTGATAGAGTGATGCCAGGTGATCGACAGTCTCGCGATGCAATCATACGAGACGGACGGTGGTGGGATGTGCTACTACTACAGTTATACATATGGAACAAGATATTACTCCAACAATACGACACAAAGGGGCCGCGGTCGCTGTTGTCGTCAGTATCGCAGTGTCGATGGTGGTTGCCGTACACGTTTTTCACCAGTCGGCAGCCCTAGTGCCGGAGATGGGTGCCGTTGGCTCGGGACTATTGTTCTTCAGGAATCGTTCTTGGCTCGACCAACTGATTCCGTTCTACTCCTATATTGTGCTCGCAGCGATCTTTGGATTTGGTATGTCAACGTATGTGGAGGCACCGATCTGGCTGAAGATCCCTCTCACACTCAGTGTGGTGCTGACGGGCCTGATCGTGCTGAAGATTCCTGCACTACCGGCGTTGTCTGCGGGGTTATTGCCGATCTACTTGGATATTCATTCATGGTGGTATCCCGTGGCGGTGGCCACCCTGATGGGGATCGAGGCTCTTGTGGCGTTCGTATGGCTCAAGCCGAGCTTTCGACGTGACCGCGCAGTCTCCTGGCAGCTCGAGCACGTTGGTAAAGTCAGTGGATCGCTGATCGTCGCTTTACTCGTCATGGCGCTGTTTGGCAGTCCGCTGGTCATGGTGCCTCCATTATTGGTGGCGATGTCCGAGCGTGCTCAACATCTCTCTAGAGGCCACCTGTTACTCGACGACTTCGTTACGATGATTTGGTTGGTGACACCGTTTGAATTGTCCATCATCCTACTGCTCGTAACACATGATCCATATATCGTTGTCGTCTCGCTGCTTGTTGCCTATGTCGGATCGACTGTCTTGAAAAAACAGATCGGGCCGGTTTTTGCACTGGCGATGGTTCCGCTACTTTTTGGTTATGCAACTGATGAACGGTTGATCGTCTTTGCGCTGGTCGGGGCTGCGGTTGCGCAGTTCAGCCCCTTCGTTGCGGCAAAGGTTGTGGGGGTGGTGGGCTCTGTCCGTGCGAGCATTGCCAGCAGGTCCACATTTGGAGATTTCGCCGGAGGAGAGGCCGATTCGTAACCCCGGACCGAGAGATTACACGCTGGCTTAGGTGCTAACGGCGGTGTCGTGACGTTAACACAGCAGTTGGCCACTCGATTGAGGCTTCGCCGCGCTGGCACGGCGTGACCATGGTGCGAGGTAGAAGGCTTGCGCGCCGGGTCTGCGTCGTTCGAGGAACGACCTTACCAAGGATGTGCAAGAGGTCATCGCTGTATGCGGGGTCAGGCTCTATGCAACGGTTCGGACAAGACAAAACGGATGTCTGAGTCGAAGTAAGAGACAATCCAGGCAGCACGGTTAGCGCTCACAAGATCGGGCTCGATCCGAACAATGAATGTCGCTAGCAGTATCTACCAGAGACGCAAGGCTCGCGTCTAACGCTTGGACTCGCCCAGCCGGAAAGAGAACGCTCGCGTCATGGCGCTTGAAGCCTGCGGAGCAATTCACGTCTGCGACCTCAAACACGATGAGCAACATGCCCACACTCGAAGCGATCACCGAGGCGCCTGTAGCCATCCAGGAGACCGGTGTGGTGCGTCGACGCCGAGAGGAGGAGTGCTCCGCCCCCTTTGCGAGGATTCAGGTCGGCTCCACAGACTTGATGAGAGCGCCGTTATCGAGCTGGCGCGCGATGAGCTACCAGTGTTGGTTGGAGTTGTTGTCGAGGTAGATGGGCGATCTATTCGGGCAGCGCCAGAGCAGCACGTATCGTTGAATGGTGCTCCGGGCCTCTCGGCTTGGGAGAGCTCGGGTACTTCTCGATCAGGTCATTATCGGGGTGCCTTCCCACGCGATCGAACGTTCGGAGCCTCGGTTGCGCCGCTGGTGTGATGAGCAGTATGGTGCAAAAGCTCGGGCCACGCGTTGTGGTTGTGTTACCACTTGAACGGGACTGGGCGTTCGAACGTGCTATCGGCTCGTGGTCGGTGTGTTCCGCAGGGTTTTGCAGCCCAGTCCCAACGAAAAGGGTTTCTCTCCACCTTCAGTGGGCTTGTCTGGGACCGCCGATCGTCAATGGGCTGTGGATCTCGTATGCCGTGTTGCTGATTGAATGCCGACGTTGCCGTTGCGAGCATCATGTAGAGAGTGGTGTCCTAATAATTACGATGATCGCAAAGCAAAAACTTCTCGGCAAGCAAGTGTGAGGAGTGTTATTATGGACCGATGGTGCAGTTGCAGAAGCGCATGTCGGTGCCCGCGAAAACAACGAATGCAAGGGGATGGCTCTTCCCTAGGAGCGACCTTAAGGTTGCGCACAACTCCTCGGCACACAGTGCCGCCTCGGTCCTCATGCTGCAGCGTGCGATAGGGAATCGGGCAGTAGCGGGGTTAGTTGGACGTTCGACAACCACTCCAAGGCATGCGTCAGTGGCGACTCCGGGTGTCATTGGCGACCCCAAGAAGGAGAGCCTCGCCGATCGTACTGCTGAGCGAATCGTTCGTAAGGTCAACACTCCTGGCCCTCGTGGGACGTCTTCAGTCGCCACTCAAGCATCGACACTCGATTACGTGCGTCTCGCTATGCGAGACCTCGTGGCGCCTGAGCGTCTCGATTCAATTACAGTCGACGCGAGCACAGCGTCCCGCCGTGCCGCTGATCGGATTGGCGCACTCGCCTTCGCAGACGGGAACAAGATCACCTTTGGTACTCGGAGCCGACATCTCTCCCCTGATGAGAAGCTCCGACTGACTGCCCACGAAGTGGCCCACGCGACACTTCATCCCAGCACTTCTGATGCGAGTCGCCGTCTTGTGCATGCCAAGCTGGCAGGCACGCACGCCGTTGCTCTCGCCACGGGTGGTGAACCTAAACAGGGCATCCGTCGATTTGGCCCAAAGAGGTTGCAAACAAACTGGAAGAAAATCATCGATGGCCTCGCGGAGTACGAACGAAAAGAGATGGACTTCTTTGCAAAGGGTTCCCCAAACCCCCAACGATTGGCGCAGGCAAAACCAGAGCTCATTAGTTTGCTGAAACGAATCGAGGCTGATCTTGAGGGTTGGAAAACTGCTAATCGCCATGACTATCATACAAACCAACTAGAGGGCCAGCTCGCTACTCAACAGAGAAATTATGTTCCAGATGATGGGTACGGATATGCTCCAATTGAGGATACGAGACCAGAAGCGAAGGTGGGTAGACACCAGGTTGTTCCTCTCATCCTTGTCAGAGTGCGCAACGAGCTGAAAGAGTTGCACGATGGGACTTGGGAGGAGAGTGTTCCGCTCTCGCTTCATGCCACAGGAACCTCTGCGGAGGGTTCGAAATACAAACTGAACAATGTTACCTATCAAACTGGCCACCAGGGCACTACCTCAGGTTTCTTTAAAAAGGAATATGCCCTTCATGAGAAACGTGAAGTACACGAAGATGTTCTGGGTTTGCCGGTAGTGAATCCGAATTTAGGTGGCCGATCCATGGCGATGTATAAACTTGATCGGCTCCTCTCTGCTGGAGTTACTGCAAAGGTCGAGTATGCCGTGCACAATGGTGAACTCGGTATTGTCATGGAGGAGGCGTCAGGGAAAGATGCAAGATCACTCGAATGGACGATTCAACCTAGTGAAACCGGGAAGGACGGTAGGGTCCGAGCAAATGACCCTGTCCTGCAACAATGCCTTAATAAATTGCAGATTCTCGACGCTATCGCCGGACAAATTGATAGGCACAGTGGTAATTACTATGTCCAGCGGGATGCAAATTCGGGGAGCGTTACTGGCGTGACGGGTATTGATCTTGATATGGCATTTGGGAAGGATATGCACGACCCAACAGCTGGTACAGGTGTCACCAGCGCAGCGATGAACTATCGTGGGGTTCCAAAGCTTTTTGATGAACAGATGGCCAACAAAATTCTGATGATTACGGATGCACAGGTGCGTGACGCCATCGATGGTCTCCTCAGCAAGGAGGAGGTTGATGCGACCGTTTCACGTTTCAAACACGTGAAGGAATCGATTGAACAAGCCAAGAGAGACGGGACGCTTGTCAGCCAATGGGATGATCAGAGCTTCAAGAAGTTGATGCCAACCCCAGATACACTCAAATTCGACATCAGCGGTTATGTTGTGGACGCGAGTAAGTCAGCAATCGATGACGCGGCGAACGAAGCCCGTGGGGTGGCGACCGCTCTCATCCCAAAGCTGTTCTCCAGTGCGCCGCCCGCGACCCTCTTTGCTATTCAGGAAGTGTTTGGGCGAACGATCTTCGCTGAGCATATCAAAGCTCTGATGCTCGACATGAGTGTATCTGCTCCGTTGGTGCCAAAGCTCACCACGAATGTCCTTTTGGGTTTAGCGAATGATAAGAAGTGGTGGATGGGAGAGATGCTGACAATTCAGGATGTCACTGACAGGATTAAGGCGATCCTTCCTGACGCGTTGAAGAAGGCGACGGCGAGCTCGCGCCCCCTTCCCTCACGTCCGACACAACAAGCCTCATCCAAGAAGGCCCCTCCGCGACCACCGCGCCCCCTTCCCTTACGTCCGACACAACAAGTTTCACCCAAAAAGGCCCCTCCGCGACCATCGCGGCCAGACAAGCCAAAGGGTACTCAAGGGCGGCCCCTGCCGACTCCCCCAGTTAGGAGGGCCAAGGGCTCCTCGGATCACTAGGCGGTTGGTGCGTCCAAGACCAGAACAGGTCTGCTTTGGCTGATCTACGCTACAGTCGGCCAGCCAGCTATCGAGCTAGTTCGTTAGGCTGGGTTTCACCGAACGGCCCTTATGGCCGTCGGCGTGCGGTGAGCGGACCATTGTTCCACCATCGGTTCTGAAAGCGCCAGCTTGTATCGTCCTGTGGTGGGCGTGAGGGTGTGGACGCTCGCGCGCGATGGACAGCGAGCAGGGCGAGAGTGGCTGCGCTAACCAGTGCCACCTCTTCGGCATCAGTAAGCTCATTCATAGCGGGATATTCCCGTGCTTGCGTCGGGGCAGTTCTTCGCGTTTCGTCTCGAGCATGGCCAAGGCTTGAATGAGGGTTCGCCGTGTCTCGGCTGGGTCGATGACGTCGTCGATGTAACCTCGCTCCGCCGCGATGTAGGGATTTGCATAACGTTCGGTGTATTGGTCGATCAGCTCTTGACGTTTTGCGATTGGATCTGCAGCAGCGGCAAGCTCTCGTCGGTGGATCACCTCGACGGCCCCCTGGGGACCCATAACGGCCAGTTCTGCGGTTGGCCAGGCGTAGGCGAGATCGGCACCGATCGACTTGGAGTTCATCACCACATAGGCGCCACCATAGGCTTTGCGGGTGATGACCTGGATTCGTGGAACCGTGGCCTCGGAGTAGGCGTAGAGCAGCTTGGCCCCATGGCGAATAATGCCACCATACTCCTGGTCCACGCCAGGGAGGAAACCTGGGACATCCACGAATGTAAGAATTGGGATGTTAAAGGCGTCGCAGGTGCGCACAAAACGTGCTGCCTTCTCCGATGAATCGATGTCGAGGACGCCGGCGAGAACCGCAGGTTGGTTCCCAACAACACCGACTACCTTGCCGTTCATGCGTCCAAAACCACAGGTGATATTCCGAGCCCAGTGGGCAAAATACTCCAGATATTCACCATGGTCGAGTACTTCACGAATGACGTCGCGCATCTCGTATGGCTGATTTGAGTTTTCTGGGATGAGGGAACGTAACACTTCATTCAGGCGATTGGGGTCGTCGGTTGCCTCTACCGCCGGCGGTGACTCGAGGTTGTTCGCAGGCAGAAAATCGAGGAGATACTTGACCTCGTCAAGGCATGCCTTCTCGTCACCGAGCACAAAGGAGGCAACCCCTGACTTGGTCGCATGGCTCATCGCACCGCCAAGCTCCTCCAGCGAAACCTCTTCTCCGGTAACTGTCTTGACGACATCTGGACCGGTGATGAACATGTGTGACGTTTGCTCCACCATAAAGATGAAGTCGGTCATGGCCGGTGAGTAGACCGCGCCTCCGGCACAGGGACCAAGTATCACGCTGATCTGTGGGATCACCCCCGACGAGGCGACGTTGCGCCGAAAGATGCCGCCATAGGAGTGGAGAGAGACGACGCCTTCTTGGATGCGGGCTCCAGCACCATCGTTGAGCCCGATCATGGGAACACCGACCGAGGCGGCAAGATCCATGACCTTGTGGATCTTCTCGGCAAAAACCTCACCGAGTGCTCCACCAAAGACGGTAAAGTCTTGGGCGAAAAGGCAGACGCGTCGGCCGTGGATTGTGCCAAAACCGGTGATGACGCCATCGGTGTAGGGGCGGCGTTCATCGAGGCCCATCCCGTGCGCGCGATGGCGAGCGAGGAGGTCGAGTTCCTCGAAGGATCCCTCGTCGAGGAGGTAGTCGACGCGCTCACGCGCTGTCATCTTCCCTTGCCCATGTTGTTTGGCAACTGCGGTCTCTGTACCTGCGTGGTAAGCCTGGTCGCGCCGCTTCTCAAGCTCGTCGATCCGTGCAGACATTGGGTGAGTGCTCATGTTGCTCTAGGCTATCAGGTACCATTGCCGATCACGGAGGTAGCCCGGTGACGATCGAGGAATTGGTGGCCCTTAGCGCTTCGCTCGACCCTGACGATGCTGGCCGCCTCTATCGGCTCGGGATCTTTCCGATGCCGCTCGCTGATGGCTACGGTTGGTTCTATCCCTCCACACGTGCAGTGATTGTGATCGATGAATGGTCACTACGGTGTCCCCGCAGTACTGAGCAACTACTTCGCACCTATCGCGTGGGTATCGATATCGATCCGATGGCGGTCGTGATCTCCTGTGCAAAAATACCACGACCCGGTGGCTGGATCGATCGGACGATGATTGAGTTTTATCGCGGACTCAACGATCGTGGACTTCTGCATTCGGTTGAGGTTCGAGGTCCAGATGATGCTCTTGTTGGTGGTCTCTTTGGTGTTGGCGTCGGCGGGATCTTTGTCGGCGAATCAATGTTTCATCAAGTGCCGAACGCCTCGAAGCTGGCGCTCTTTACATTGGTGCGAGTCGCGAGCAACCTTGGGTATCGTGTCGTGGATGGGCAGTGGCCGACTGACCATCTTGCAACGCTTGGCTTCGCTACCATGGCAAGTACCCAGTATGCGAAGCTTCTTGTTGCATGTGCACCAATGGAGCCAGCGCCCTTTCCAACGGGATTCCTCGATCGGGGCCAGCTCAGACTTCGCGGCCCCGGGTGAGCCGGTTGTGTAGGTACCACGCGCCGGGAAGGAGACCAGTCGCCAAGAGTAACTTAATCAAGTCGCCCAACAGGAAAGGGGTGACGCCCAACGCGAGTCCACGACCGATGCTCAGGTGGAGGTCGAGCATGAGGAAGCCCATCCCGAAACTATAGATGATCACGTTACCAATCGCCATGAGCAATACGGTGCGTCCGAATTTGCGATCAAGGCCCTTCTCGGCGAGGTAACCGACAACGGCGCCTGCGGCAATGAAACCAAGCAGGTAGCCAAAAGTTGGATCGACGGCGATTTTGAGACCACCAGTGGCTCCAGCAAACCAAGGCACTCCCATCAGCCCGAGCCCGACGTAGAGCAGGCTCCCAAGCGTTCCGCGTCGTAGGCCGAGTGCGGCGCTTCCGATCAGGACCGCGAAGGTCTGACCGGTGATGGGAACGGGCGTGAACGGCAACGGGATACTGATTTGGGCGAAGATGCCAATTGTTATGGCGAAGACTCCGATCAAAGCTAGGTCGGTCAGAAGACTTTCGGGGAGTAGATCACTCAGACTCCGTTGGCGTAACCCCTGTTGTTGTAACCCCTGGTTCAGCACGGAACCCCTCCTTTCGATGGTGTGGTCTCGATTGCTAGAGTATCAATCATCGCTAACCGTACGACAGTTCAAGGATACATGGCGGCCATCAGCGCTCCGACGCTTGTCGGCCTTGGGGTGGCCGCGACAAGCCGCTTAGTGGCCTATCCTGCGCTCGCTAGCCAAGGGGCTCGCTATCTAGTGGGTGCTGTGATTCTGCTCGTGGTGTTTCGCGGGCGAGTCAAACCGATAGCCCGCCCAAACCTGCGAGATCTCATCGCGTTGATCACCCTCTCCGGCGTCGGGCTCGCTCTCTTTTCTGTCGCCTCCGTCGAGGCGTTGTCTGATGCCTCCGTTGCAGGGGTAGGGGTGATCATCGGTTGTGTGCCTATTGTGCTGGCCGTCGTCGGAGCCCTCGCTGAACGGCAACGACCAGATCGTGGTGTGGTCGCCGCTGCCATCATCGTCACTGGTGGCTCCCTTCTCGTCAACGACGTAGGCCGCCTTGGAGGTAAGGGGTTGGTGTTCGCGGTGATCGCTATGCTCTCGGATGCAACCTTCTCGCTGCTCTCAGTTGGCTTGGTCAGAAAGTTCGGTGCAATACCGACGGCGTTCACGACGACACTGATCGCTGGAGTCACGATGCTTGCGGCTTCGGCCCCTCTTGGAGGAGGGCTACCCATGCCAACCACCACCGAGTGGGTGGCGATCATCTATCTTGGGCTCACCGTCTCGGCAGCCTCGTTTGTCCTCTGGTATCAGGGACTTGCGAGGTTAGGGGTTGCCCGTGCAGGGCTCTTTGTCGCCATGATTCCGATCGGAGCCCTCATCGGTGAAGCGATCCTTGCGACGAGAACCCTCACCTGGCAGGCGGTGATCGGTGTGGTCGTGGTCTTTGGCGGACTTCTTCTGGGAACCGCGACCCGGCTACGCCTCCAGCCGAAGAATCGCCTCGATCTCGACGG
>NZ_DAHVNP010000080.1 GCF_027319265.1 Ferrimicrobium sp.
TTGTGAGACCTCATCAAAGGATGGTTTTGACCCGTAAACGAGGTCATCGACAAAGACTGCATAGTTTTTGTCGGCCTCTGCATCGGTTGTGAGAAGGTCGAGCTCATCTCGCAAAACACTCACCGGACGGTCCTTGAAAACGGCTCTATTGACATTCATGTGGATAAACTCGCCCTTTCATAGGGTAACTTTAAGTCAATCGGTCCACAAGCTAGCATCACCAGGGCCAGGGTAGCCTTAGCGGAGTGAAACCCATACGAGCGGGCAATGATGGAGCGAACCTTGGTGTTGAGTCCCTCGACCCTTCCATTGGATACCCCAAGTATGGCGGAGGCAAGTATTCCTTCTCTATGAGTACGGACGGTCTTTGATAACCGGATGAAACTTGATAGTCGTGAGCGTGAGGCTCGCTTGCACCAGTGATCGAGCATCTCATTCACCTCGTCGATTTCGAGGTCACCAGCAAAGATCGCCCGTAAGGACTCCTTCATCTCATAAGCTCGCCATAGAGCTCCTCCTCGTTGTTTGACAGCTAAGAGGGCTAGTCCTTGACGCTTGGTTAGGGTTCCTGGATTCTTCAATAGTGCCCACCGTGCCCCAGCGAACTTACGGGCATAGACAGGAGAGGGGAGCTTTCTCATCTCCCGCCAAAGGTCTTTGAGTACCTCCTCTAGGGCCTCGGTTCCCAACTTAACCACATGAAATGGATCGAGACAGATTTGGACGTTAGGTGCCTTCTCGCGGAAGGCCTTGGCAAAGGCTGGACCGAGATCCATGGTGGCTGCCTTTATCTTGGCAATCCGTTCTTCACCCAGGTCATCGAAGAATTCATCTAGACTCTTGGCACTTTTCCCCTCTGCCCCATAGACGATCTTGCCCGTCTCGTGATTGGTGACAAGCGTTAAGTAGTTGTGGTGTTTGCGGAAACTGATCTCGTCAACTCCGAGAATGAAGAGATTGTCAAGGCGGTTGGGATCGAGCTCTTCAGCGACGACTCGTTCACAGATCGTTCCTAGGCGTACGCCAGGCGACTCTGAGCAGTTTTGTCACCGTGGTCTTATCCATCTTGGCACATGCCCAAGCTACCAAGTGCTCGAAGTCCCTCGTAAACCGCGACTCCCCAACTGGTCGGGCAAATGGTACTGCCTCAGTGATCACCCCGTGGGTTGGACACCGGAGTCGTCTTAAGCTGGCACGAGAGCCACGTCTGGTGAGTCCCGATGTCGAGGTGTCTCCATCGGGAGTCGAGCGTTCTCGTGTCATAACAGGACCGGGTCGCATAGGAGCATTTCGGGCATACCAACCGCGATCGGGTAAGCCTGAGCTTTACCAGCAGTTCGTGTGGACGAACTAAAACCTCGACGACGGTGACACTGCGAAGGGCAAGCATCTGCTTAACTAGAGAGGTAGCGCGCACGGTTCTGAACTCCTTTTTTGATGGGTTGCTAACACCAAATTTAGAGCTCAGAAACCGTGTGCGTTTCTTATGTGGCTACTTCAGCGTCAAATACCCCCACTGAACTGGGGCTATGGATCAGATCCAGGCCAAATCTATCCACATGAATGTCAATAGAGCCAGACTTAGTCTCTCTCATTGTGATGGAGATGTCACGGTCGCTATAACCGGCGGACGGTCGAGGAGGCCTACTTATTGGGTGCGACGCTGGGCGTCGGGTGGTCGGCGATGGAAGAGCTACTCCGGCAAACCCATCATCACAACGGTCCTAGTGAATCAAGCCACTAGTTGGACGGCCACATTGCAGCTGGGGTCCTGGCGCGGTCGTAATCCTGCCGTCACGGTTGTCATAGCCGTGGTTCTGAAGAGAGTTGCGGACGACACTTATGAGACAGGTTGAAGCGGCCGTCGAGTTTGAGAAACCATCGCAACGATGGTTTGCTGAGCTAGAAAGGCAGTTCAATGGAGACATTATTGCCCAACGGCGTGATCAGCCTCTCGGTCGAACGCAGTGCATGCTTAGGCCGATCAATTTCGCGACGAATTCGGTTATGGTAATGGGTGTGGTAATGAACTCATTAATTGGAGCAATGGGTTGTGCATCCTGGAGGGTGTATGAACGTATGCTCGAGCATGGCGCACTGAATCCAACCGGCAACAACATTGTACAACGACACAATAACTTGATAACACAGCCTAGCACCAAGTTAGATGTTATGGAAGTTGGCTTAACGGATCTCACTGTCGCAGCGCTTTGGCGCTACGGTCCGGCTGGTTTATCCTACGGGGTCTCGTCTACTGCCGAATCTAATTTCCTGGGAGCAGACATTGCGTTTCTCTTCAAATCATCTGGGCTACTGCTGCTATATCAAGCAAAAGTGGCAGAGTTAAATCGTGGCGTTTTCAAATTGAAATCTAAATTACCTGCGGCACAGGCTAGGTTACTAAGACAACCCTCAATTGTGATTGGAGGACAGACCTATCGCATAGACGGTCGCTTGGCACTCTACCAGGCAGATCACGATTGGATCGCGAAGAACTGTCAAAGTTCGACTGGTTTGTGTCTAGCATCCTATCGGAGATATCGTTCGTCGCGGATTGGTTCAGTAGTAAGCCATCAACCAGATGTAGGGGTGCGCTACCTTAACGATATTATTCAGGGTTGTGAATGTTCTGCGGGTGCTATTGTTTGCGCCCATTGTTCGAACACTGGGACGGATATAGAGTCAGTTAACTTGAATTTGACTCATCCTTGGGAGTTGTTCAAAGGCTCGATATCGGGTGCCGGCGGTTTAAAATGTTCGATCGAGGGTATGGATGTAATAAGTGAGATAGAATCTGACACTTACGGTGATTCTAGCGAGCATCAGATTATGTCTCGCGCGGATACTGATGATGTTGCTCGCGAAATTATTGATCGACTCGGAATGGGTGATGATAATAATATTAGGATGCATCTCTTCATTCTGGAATAGATACGTAGGACCCTGGGAGTAGGCTGGACAAATAGTGGTCGTCCGGAACGAATGGCTGTTATGATGAGAATTGGAAGAAACGAGATTCTTTGCGGAATTGAATGATTTCCCTTTCACGGATTCCCACGCTGGTGAGGTTTGAGCTAAAACGTCTTCCCCATATGACTCACGGCTCTGTTGACACTCACGTGGATGGGTTTAGCATGGATCTGATGCGTAGTCTCAGTTCAACCGGGGTGTTTGGGGCCGAAATAACCGTATGAGTAACGCATACGGCATCTGGGTTCTATATTTGATGGTTATCGCTATTAACAACCCTAGCCATCAGACCCCTTGCTAGTAGGTCCAATTAGGGTCATACGCGGGGTGAGGATGGAGGAATCCACGAGCTCTGCCCGATCGTATGAAAGCAACCGACAAATTTACCCCCGGCACGATTGAGATTATCGGTTACACCTTCACCAAGTCGAAAGCCGGGTGCTAGTTGCCCCTCCCCAGTCTCCGGTCATGGACAACACGTTACAACCCTGGAAGCTCTAGGTGGATGAGCCCGCTCAATCATTCCCCGTTCTCACGGCTACCACTCCGTGGAGAGCTAGCAGCGACAGTGATGCTAGCGTGTGGACTGATTGACTTGAAGTCACCCTATGAAAGGGCGCTTTTATCCACATGAATGCCAATAGAGCCCAACAAAGCCCTGAGCGAAATGTCGATGTTGCTGTCAGATAAAGTCGATACACGGTAGCCTCCACCGGCATCTGCGCGAACGTGAAACCGTCTGGCCGTACAGAATCAATCAGGGCTAAGCCTTTATCACTGAGATCATATGCATCGATAAGATGCTCTGCGAGGACTTCCTCTGGGTCTGAACCTTGTGTCACACTTCATAGGACAATTCGCTTAAGGGATTTCGAGAGAAACTCTTCTCTCGATGGTTGCAAGGTCGCTGATTTGATCCGAGCCAACTACGCGTACGATCTGACCCTTACAAGAGAGAGAACGAACTTTCCGCGTATAGCAGCCTCAAGCCTGGATTAGGTGTTGCAACGTAGACCCTAACCCAGATGATATTAATATGGTGCGTCAGGCTCCCGAGATTGACCTCAGCGGGAGCATGACGCGATCGCTAAAGTCCTAGCGTTGCAATGATCAAGCCAACTAGACGTTTCCCGTTTGGATGCAGGAAAAATCCAACAGCTGCAAGAATAGCCAAAGCTATTGCATAAGCCTTACCCATTTATATCACCTCCCTTCGCGCATTGTGAGCATCCATGCTTTATAAATACCCTGTAGTTAGCTATGTTAGTCAAGTCGATTATCGCATCAGGGACCGGATAGGGTAGGCTCTATTGAACTATGAACGAAAACTCTGAACCTGCACGCACCCTCTTAGCCAGTCTCCAGGAAGCCGGTTATTTCGTCACTCCTCGACAACTCGCCAACTGGCATCGTGCTGGCCTATTGCCAAAGCCAACACGCAAAGCTCTCGGTAAGGGCAAAGGAAGCGTATCTTTTTATCCAGCAGGGACATCACGACAAGCAACTGCAATCTGTGGACTTCAAGCTCAGTCGGGCAAACACCGCTTGTCAGACATAGGCACCGAACTCTGGTGGCGAGGTTACCCAGTTTCCACTGCGTTCATCAAGGGTCGCCTCGTTTGGCTTATCACCGTTTTAGATGACGCTATACGGTTTCTCTCTGTAGAAGAGGAGTTAGATCGACTCGACCAGGGGGAGTTTTCATCAAAGTCGCTACGAAAACTGAAACGCAGAACTCTTGGCTCTTCAGCGGAAACTTCCGGAATGCTCTTCTCCGATGCCATTGTTGGATTGTTCAAAGTTATCACGGGCGATGAGGCCAGTCTTGACCGAAGAGAGGAGGATGGATTGAACGAACTGATTCATTTCTTTCTGCCTCAAAACCATAACCTAGATCTGCCGATTATCTCCAAAGGGCTACCGTTAGGATCTCTCGGCAACTTCAGTTACGTACGCGAACGACTCGCCGCCATTACCGACGATGAACTCGACCACTTTAGGAAGGCAGTTGCCAATTGGATTCCAGCAATCACTATTGTCCTCGGTGCTGCATCGCCTTCATCGAGCGTCAACGAAATACCATCTCAATTCAATATGGCATTGGTTTGCCAGGATTTTGAAATGAATCTCGATCTCTCCCTATTGACTCTGTGGGTACTAATCGCACTTGAGGGTGCTGTGCCAGGGATTGACCTTGAACCTCCTGTGTTCCCTATCATCGCACCGGAGCGACCGGACGAGACTAGCGTTCACCCGAACCCTAGCTCCCAGTAGCACCCTGTGTATATTCAAGTTCGTATAACAGGCTTAAATTGAATGTATTGCTGAACACCTCGAACCTCACACGCTACACAAGCAGTCAAGAGGTCCGACGGTTCGAGTCCCTTCACCTCCACTACATTACCACAGGTTACCGCCACTATTTGATGGCAAGATGCGCCAGGAAAGTTTGGCCGGTTGCCTTAGCGGTTGCCTGTGGTAATTTGCGCCTCGCACAATCGGGTGCACTCCGGCTCCCGAGTGCTCTGTTCGAACACGGTTTTACGACTATTGCTCCAAGGCAAGAGTTCAAGAGTCCTTACTAGCCGGATGTCTTTCCTTAAGGGACGATGACTGTTCGCACCGCTTGACCTTCCTCTCTAAGGCGCCGTCCAATCCCAACGGAGAATCAGTGATCGTACCAAGCATGTCGCCTAATATGGGAGCGGGCCACTAAGACGTCAAATTATTAGAAAAAAGGGGGTGACATAGGGACACGGCGCGGCACTGAGGAGCGCTTTCGCGTTCCCTTGCCTAGGTGTCAGAAAACTCCAAAATAGGCGTCCGAATTGACCGAAATATGCAACCTATCTTGCGCGACGGTGAACCGATACACTTCCGCGCCTCTATAGCCCATATCTTGTGACTATCAGCTATAGTGTGGCATATGGACTACTCGTGGCGACACGGAGACGAAGGATCGCTCGTTTTGGTTGAGGTGGGCTCCGTAAGCAACGATGCTCCCCTTCCCTTAATGCAATATCCCGCTGCTATCCATAAAGTTGGCCCATTCCTAGTCGGTAGTTCTGACATCACCTTTCAGGCGACTGGGATCTGGCTGCATTCCCCCGAAACGCACGACTCTCTAGAAGGTGCTCGCGCATCGGTTGAGGTTGCCATTAGAGCAGCTGGTCATACGGTGGACGGAATTTGAGATATCTAAGTCAACACCCTGCGCGTTTTCCCATTCGTCCATCAGCAGCTTTCGGCAGGTTAGTGGTTGTGACCGGAGTCGTCTGAATGACATGAGCCGCTATGTTGTCATCGGGAGAGTCGTGGTGGGATACTTGTCGCTCAAGCGACTGGGCACGCGGCCTTCTCGAAATAGCTCCAAGGTCGGACGACGTAGCTTGACAATAACCAGCACCAAGCTTAAGTCCTAGCATTCTCTGATATAAAATGCACTGTGGCGGCAACGAACAACGATTACCACGAGGATGATGCAGTCCTCCAAATGTAAGTTACTGGAGTATATCACTAATGCTTGATCAGACTGCAGCTGACACAATTGCCTTTCCATTGCCCATGCTTCTTGAAGAGTCTTGCCGAGTAATCGCGCTTGTACGCGAAGACTTGGCACACCCTAAGTGCCAATTCATCTGGAAAACATCCACCTTTGGGCGGGCATTTTCGCTCGCTGCCCTTAGCCACGAATGCCTCATTCTCGATCAACTCAATATCGGTTGTCACTTAGACTTCCCCACGATGACCATGGGCTTGCTGAGTCGACACCACCTGGAGACATGGCTCACGGGCATGTATCTTCTTGAGGGTGGCTCCGAGGCACTTGAACTTTTCTTGGGCGAATCACACCGCGCAAGCACCACGCTGCACAAGAAAATCCAAGAACTACAAGACCAGGGGCAAGCACTCGACATTCCAAACCCACCATGCGTAGACAATACGTGGGAGCCAAAGCGTTGGAATTTCGAATTCGTAGCGAACGCACTTGAGCAGCTAAGCGAAGAAACCGGCCGGATCAAAGGGGTGCTCGAAACCTACCATCGCGTCTATCGAGCGCTTTCTGGCTTGCACGGCGGACATCCGACTCACAGGGTGCTCGATTCATACATCGACACTACCCACGGGTTCGCCCACATCCTTAGAGAATCCCAGGCACCTCCACTTCACCGTGAACTTCTCCAGTGGTCAATTATGCTTACGTCGACTCACGCACTCCTCGCACTCGGAGATGTTGGGCTACCGACTGCTACATTTGCTGAAGTCATCCAATCGCTGACTCCAACTGATCGCACATGAATCATCTAACCAACGTTGCATCTTTTCTCTATTCTCTCCCCGTAACGATCTAGAGCCACAATACGATTACCGGCGTAATGAAGTTTGCTTAGCCTTCTCCATGCCTTTCTCACATCAAAGGCCTAGACATAGTCAATATCGTTTGCTCCCGGAGTAGCTGATCAACTCAAGATTGATTACCACCAGAGCCCTCTTTTACTCCGATCAGCCCTCCGGCCACCCGCAAATCTCGCAACCAACAGGAGCACGCACCTGGTACCCTTGTCTCTGATGACACTCGCACCCTTAGAGATTGGAGCGCTGGTACAGGTACGTGGTCAGCAATGGGTGGTGTCAGATCTCAACACCTCCAGT
>NZ_DAHVNP010000081.1 GCF_027319265.1 Ferrimicrobium sp.
CGGCCATCGCTCGCACCACTGCGAGCTCGACATCACGCCAAAGCTCCATACGATTTCGATCGGAGAAGATGGCGGTCAACTCCGCTGATTCATACCGAGGAATCACGACAATCTCCTTCGTTTTGAGCGAGCCACCGAATCATGTCTGACTCTGCGATGACACTCTCCTATGTCACCTTATGACCCTATATCCCGACGGTACTGGAGCCCATCAAAGTCGATCAGTTCCACCCCCCGATAGGCCCGACTCCGAGCTTGGGCAGGGGTGTCACCCAACCCGGTGACTGCAAGTACGCGTCCGCTCGCGGTGACGAGTTCCCCGTCGCGAACGGAACCCGGTCGGCTAGGAGTCTCGCCGTCTCGACTCTGACCACCTCGACTCGCCACACCAGCCCCAAAGACCAAGACCCCCTCGAGGGATCGGGCTGCCTCGATGCCGGAGATGGGCGCACCTCGCTTAGGATCCTCCGGGTAGCCAGCGGCGGCCACGACGACGGTGATTGCGCTCTGGCTCGACACGCGCACGCTGGGGATCGTCTCCCCGCGTGCCGCGGCCAACAACGCCTCCGCCAGACCGCCGGTAATGCGAGGGAGGACGACCTCGGCCTCAGGGTCACCAAATCGTACGTTATACTCAATGAGCTTGGGGCCAGAGGCGGTGAGCATGACTCCGGCATAGAGAATGCCGCGGTACTCGATACCTAGTTTGGCCAGGCGCGCGAGCGTCGGTGCGATCATCGAGGAGCCGACCGCATCCAACACCGCAGTGTCCCCATCATCCACAGGAGAGATCGAACCCATGCCGCCGGTGTTCGGTCCTCGGTCACCGTCACCGAGCCGTTTGTAGTCGCGAGCCGCAGGCAGAAGAAGAAAGTCGTGTCCGTTGCAGAGGGCAAAGACCGAGAGCTCTCGCCCCTGCATACCCTCCTCGATCACGACCCTGGTGCCTGCAGTACCAAAGGAGATCCCGGCCAGTTTGGCGGCCAGATCCTCCTCGGCCTCGGCACGGTCGTTTGTGACCAAGACACCCTTGCCAGCGGCGAGCCCGTCGGTTTTGATCACATAGGGCGGTCCAAATCGGTCAAAGAGTTCGCGACCCTCCTGTAACGATGTCGCGACGCCGAAGGCGGCGGTTGGCACCTCGGCCTCGGCACAGAGTTGCTTCAAGAAGGCCTTTGAACCCTCAAGCTGTGCCCCCAAGGCACTGGGGCCAAGGACGTCGATGCCACTCGCACGCAGTCGATCAGCAAGTCCCTCCACCAACGGAACCTCTGGCCCAATCACCACGAGATCTGGATCGAGGTCAGCAGCATCGAGGCTGCTCACCTCCACATCCGCGGCCATCCCCGCGTTACCTGGCGTCACAATGACCTCGTGCTGGCTGGAGAGGTTTTTGGCAAACGCGTGTTCCCTCGCGCCCTGGCCAACGACGACAATTCTCATCCTCGCAGGTCCACCACCTGATCGCGCCCAGGGCCAACTCCCAGCCAGGAGATCGGCACTCCACCTCGCTCCTCAAGGAAACTCAGGTAGCTCATGAGCTCTTTGGGTAGGTCGGCTCGCACGCGGCAGGCCCCGATCTCACGCCGCCAACCCGGAAACTCCTGATAGACCGCCTTTGCTTTATGAAGGTCCGACTGATGATACGGCCAATCCTCGGTGTAGTCGCCTCCCACCGTGTAGCCAATACAGACCTTCACCGTGTCGAGCGTGTCAAGCACATCAGCCTTCGTGATCGCGAGGTCCGAAAGTGAGTTGAGGGCTGCAGCATGGCGCAACATCGGCAGGTCAAACCAACCGACACGGCGGCGGCGTTTGGTGTTGGTACCATATTCATGACCACGATCGACCAGAAGATCACCGATCTCATCGGTGAGTTCTGAGGGGAAAGGACCCGCGCCAACGCGGGTGATATAAGCCTTTGCCACCCCCATGACCCGATCAATCTGGCGAGGGCCAAGCCCTGTCCCTGTGCAGGCACCACCGGCCGTCGGATTCGATGAGGTCACATAGGGGTAGGTACCATGATCGAGATCGAGGAAGGTCGCCTGTGCCCCTTCGAGCAAAATCCCTTGCCCCTGATCGTAAAGATCATGCAGCAGCTTGACGGTATCGACGATGCGGGGCGCCATGCGCGGGGCATACTCCCCGAGATAGTCAGCCAGAATTTGTTCAGCATCCACCGGTAGACGGTTGTAGATCTTTGCAAGAATCTGATTCTTCTCTTTGAGGACGACGTCCAACTTCTCGGCAAAGATCTTCTCGTCGAGTAAGTCTTGGACCCGCAAACCAATACGGGTTGACTTATCTGCATAGGCTGGGCCGATTCCACGACGCGTGGTACCTAATTGGTTCTTACCCAGGAAACGCTCGGTGAGTCGATCGATCTCGTGGTGATAGGGCATGACGAGGTGGGCACTACCGGAGACGACAAGTTTTGAGGTATCAATCCCACGGCTCTCGAGGAGATCGAGCTCCTCGAAGAGCACCTTAGGATCGACCACTAAACCGTTCGCGATGACCGCCGTCACATGGGGATAGAGGATACCACTCGGTACCAGTTGAAGAGCAAAAGTCTCGTCTCCAACCACAATCGTGTGGCCTGCATTGTGTCCGCCTTGATAGCGGACCACTGCCGCCATCTCTGCGGCAAAAAGATCGGTAAATTTGCCTTTACCCTCGTCGCCCCACTGGGTCCCTAAAACAACGGTGGTACTCATCGATACGTGCTCCCTTGTGTCATCATCGCGACGGCGGCCATGGCCGCCCAACAGCTTACTCGCCAACACAACCTCTGCCTAGCCTTGGCATCCCAATCGCTGCCTATCGGCACGAACAGGTTAGCTACGAGAATCATGGGTACCAGGGGCTCTGCAGGTTCCTAGCGGTCATGATTGACAAGGTGGTTATGGTGGACAGGGCCATTACGGCCGGCCGGGAAGGGAGTCTCCCTCGCTCATACCTCGCCACACTACGATCAATGCGAAGTTTGTTCATTCAATCCAACCGGGTCGTGCCAAATCTTACAAAAAGGATAGCGTCATCCTTCCCGATGCTTGGACCCCGGCCGGGACCCATCGGCTGACGCAGCTCGACAGACGCTGACTCTCCCTATCGAAACATTTCGAATCGCCCTCACCCGCACCATTGCATCACCAGAAGTAGGTAACCCACGACGTGTGAAGCCAACTCATATGATGCAATAACCCCCGGGAGATCTCCATCGCGCCGCTCAGCTCGCTAGCATTTTGTCCCCAAAGACTGGCGAGGGACAAGGCCGCAGCCAAGGGAAATTGCCATTGTGCTCGCAACACAGAACGCAGCGCGCACAACCACGTCGCCACGGTATCGCACGCGCGCCGTGTCAGCAATCAGCCAGACGATAGTGTCGTGTGCGTCCAGCACACATCCAATCCTCATTCAACAAAATCTCAGCAAACTCACGACAACAATTCAGCCACAGCAGCGACACTATTAGTCACTCCGGTGACGCAATAGTATCTGCTTCAATACGGTATACTCAGAAGAAGTGATAGTGAAATCGGAGCAATCGGTTGTGAAGGAACTTGAAGGAGCTGCTCATTGGTGACGAAGGTTCCTATAACAACCCAGAGGCGTGGGGCGACCGTCAACATTGATGGTTCGAAGACTGGGGTTGGATGGAACACTTCCGTTACATTGTTGGTTACTACAAGCAAGGAACGAGCTTCCGGCGGTTCAGCTACACCATTAATGTATAAGATAAATAGATGTCGAGAACCTGAATTGGCGAAGAATGCCTTTTCATTGGCACAAGAAACCAGTCATTACCTACGGATGCCGTTGCATCCATACGGTAATCATTGCATAGTTAAGGAGCACAGAAGATGGCTGACAAAGGAACAACGAGTTCATTGCGGATGGAGAACAAGGCGATCAATGATTATCTTGCTCACCTTGAAACCTCGAAGCCACGCAGAGGTCGCAAGCGTGACGTGGGCAAGGTGCGCATGCAGCTGGAGGAGATTGAGAAGCGACTCAATGAGGTGAGTGGAATCCGACGGGTTGATCTTCTCCAAAAACGAGCCGACCTCAACCAAGAGCTCGAGCGCCTTGGTTCTGCCAACGACGGTACACAACTTGAAAAGTTATTCATTGAATACGCCTCCTCCTACTCCGAGAGGAAGGGAATCCGTTACGAGACCTGGTTGGAGGCCGGTGTACCGGCAACCGTACTCGCCAAGGCTGGTATTCGACCGCACGCCTGATCCCCAGGATCTCTTCTCAGCTGATCACCACTCCTCATCGCCCGTAGGGTACAAACCCAACACGGAGAATGAGGAGTGGTTGCTCGTTCTTGCTGAAGTGGTGCTCGTGTGGCAGCTGTTGTAGTGGCAGCTGTTGTGACGGCAACTGGCTTGGTGGCCCGGTTTGGCTAGCCCTATTTTCCATAGCAGTCGCGCGTCATCACGATGGTGTCAGTTTGATGGTAGGCATGGCCTACTCTCCTCGGCGTGCGTGGCACGCTCTTGGCGGTAGTAACGCTGAGTTCCCGAGGCACCCCAACCAGATTATCCCTCCGGACCGACAGGCGATCAACGACCATCACCGTACTCAGACCCGAATCAGGGTCATTGTGTAGTGCCACGCCTCGATGGCGATTGGATCGGGACGAATACATTGCTCCAGACGCTATAGCTTGGGACGATGGCCAAGGTAAGCTCCTAGAGCGTGGAGAGCGAAATCTATCGGCCCCTTGGCCTCACCGACGACGAATTCAGTTTGATTGTTCACCAACTCGGTCGAGAACCGAACCTCGTCGAGCTCGCGATGTTCTCCATCATGTGGTCAGAGCACTGTTCGTATAAGTCATCACGCATCCATCTCCGGCGCCTCCCCTCCGAAGGCCCGAGGGTGATCATGGGGCCAGGAGAGAACGCGGGTGTCGTCGCAGCGACCGAGACGATCTCGGTGGCCCTCCGCATGGAGAGCCACAACCATCCAAGTGCAATCGAACCAACCCAAGGAGCCGCAACGGGGGTGGGAGGCATCCTCCGCGACATCTTTACCGTCGGTGCCCGGCCAACCGCACTCCTTGACTCGCTGTGGATGGGCAATCAAGACAACCCCAGATCCCGCTGGATCTTCGATGGTGTCGTCGGCGGCATCTCCTCCTACGGCAATGCCGTCGGCGTACCAACAGTCGGAGGAGAGATCCACTTTGCAGCACCCTATGGAGAGAACCCGCTGGTCAATGTTGTTGCTGTTGGCATCGCCGAGACAAGTCAACTGGTGCGAGCACTTGCCACCGGCGCCGGCAACCAGGTCGTCCTCCTCGGTGCCGCGACCGGGCGAGATGGGATTGGCGGCGTCTCGGTGCTCGCGTCCAGCGGTTTTGACGAGACGTCAGCTGATAAACGACCCTCCGTGCAGGTTGGTGATCCATTCGAGGAGAAGAAGTTGATCGAGGCGTGCCTGCGCCTCCTTGACGCCAAGCTCGTGGTGGGCATCCAGGATCTCGGTGGAGCCGGGCTCACCTGTGCCACCTCCGAGACCGCTGCCAATGCCGGCAACGGCATGAAGGTCTGGGTTGACAGGGTGCCCGTCCGAGAGACCGAGATGACCCCGATGGAGATCCTCTGCTCGGAGTCCCAGGAGCGCATGCTCGCCATCGTGACACCGGAGAACCTACCGGAAGTTCTCGCCATCTGTGCGGATCAAGAGGTGCTGGCGACCGTCATCGGCGAGGTAACCCCGCCTGACGAGGAAGGGACCTACGCAGGCCGTGGTGTGCTGCGAGCCTACTTCGATGGCGAACTCGTCGCCGAGATTCCAGCCGCTGCTCTCGCTGATGAGGCGCCGCTCTATGATCGGCCTCAGCAAGAGCCAGCCGACCTTCATCTCCGAACGAGTCAGAGCGTCGTGGCGCCCTCGGAGTGGCATGGTATCGCACTCGCCGTCCTTACATCACTCGATTTCGATCCGAGCTCCATCTATCGTCGCTATGACCACATGCTCTTTCGCAACACGTTGGTTACCCCGGGGGCCAATGCGACCCTCCTCGCGATTCGAGCTCCGGGCATCGGCAATACCGATCTCGCCATGGCGCTCTCAGTCGATGGCAACCAACTCTGGTCACGTGCGGACCCCAAATGGGGTACCGTAGCCGTCGTGGCCGCCTCGCTCGCGAACCTCGCCTGTGTCGGTGCTACCCCGGTAGCGCTTGTCGACTGCCTCAACTTTGGCAACCCCGAGCACCCTGAGGTGATGTGGCAGTTGTCACAGGCCATCGATGGGATCGCCGAGATCGGACGCGTCTTGGGAGTTCCAGTGATCGGCGGCAATGTCAGTCTCTACAATGAGGCCAACGGTCACGATATCGATCCAACCCCGGTCGTATCTACCATCGGTTTTCGCCCACTTCCCACCCACCCGATCCCGGATCCCCGTCGAGCCCATGGGACCGTCGTCTTGGTCACCACCGGTGAGGCGCCAACCCTCACTGGATCGGTCGCTGCATCCCTCATCGATGATCGTCGGGGAGCCTTCCCCTCTATCGACCTTGCACGCTTCGATCATCTGCTCCACGTGGTTGCCGAGCTGGTCGTCGATGACGAGCTCGTCAACGCCGCCCACAACCTCGGCGCTGGCGGCCTCCTGGCGGGAGCCGTCCGGCTCGCGCGTCTTGCCGCAACGGGATTAGCGATCCATCCACCAGTCCAGAGCCCAGAGGCGCTCCTCGGGGAACACCCTGGCCGTTTCCTCCTAACCACCACGGAACCAGCTGCCCTGCTCGATCGTCTCAATCAGGAGGGTCTCGAAGCCGTCGTGATCGGCGAACTGGGTGGTGATGCCATCACCTGCGAGGATTGGCTCAAAATCCCCGTCGACGAATCAGCCAAGATTGGAGTGCGATGACACCGGCCAAACGCAGAACCCCTACGACCTCAGCGATGGTCACCCGCACCGTCGATGCCCAGCCGATCAGCGAGGTTGACTACCTCCATCTCGTTCTCGATAATCGCACCATCGAGCGTGATGATCTCGCTCGCCAAATCGCCGAGCGTAACGCGCAGCTCGCTGAGATGCTGGGTTCGACGAGTTGGCGGTTGACCAAGGGATTTCGACAGCTTTCAACCGGGCTTCGCAGCGAGGTCATCCCGCGCCTCTCCGAGGAGCTTGGACGATCCCAGCGACTCATAGCGCTCGCCGAAAAGTACATGCCCTCGGTGGGCACACGGCTGAACCTCTCCAGCACGAGTCGGCCAGCGGCATCGACTGACCGCGCCCCGGTCATCGAAGGAGATGAAGACGAGGATGAGGAGCTCGATATCGAGCCTTATCTACGCTGGGTTCGCGAGTTCGATGATGCCATCGACGAGGATGCTATTCGCTCTTATACCGCCCAGCTTGGCTATCAGCCCACCATCTCCATCGTCATGCCGACTTATAACTCCCCCATCGTCTACCTACGCGAAGCCATCGAGTCCGTCCGCGCCCAGCTCTATCCCAATTGGCAGCTCTGCATCGTCGACGATGGTTCACTGACCGCTGAGGTGCGCGAGGTCATCACCGAGTACGTCGAGGCCGATGCGCGCATCATCGCCCATTTTCGTCCCCATACCGGCAACATCGCTGCCGCAACCAATGACGGCATCCAGATGGCGACCGGGGAGTACGTTGGATTCCTCGATCACGACGACCTCCTCCGACCCCACGCATTGAATTGGGTCGTCGCCACCCTCAACCAGTATCCTGACTCGGTCGTTCTCTACTCAGATGAGGACAAGCTCACCGATACCGGTCAACGCTATAGCCCCTACTTCAAGCCAGATTTTGACCCCATCTTGCTCCTTGCCCAGAACTACATGACCCACTTCTTCGTCGTTCGCCGGGAAGAGCTCAACCAGGTCGGAGGGCAGCGAACTGGCCTGGATGGCTCCCAGGACTGGGATCTCGCGCTTCGCATCACCGAGACCGTTCGCGAAGATCAGATCCGTCATATCCCGGTCATTCTCTATCACTGGCGAATGATCGCCGGATCAACCGCGATTCGCGTCCAACTCAAACCCGAGGCGATGCGCGCCGGCACCCAAGCCGTCGAGGATGCACTCAAGCGCCGCAGCATCGCTGCCCACCTTGAACCGGTGCTCGACGATGCCTACCATCTCGTTCACTTCGAACCAACCGGGACGCCACACGTGGCCATTGTGATCCCCACACGCAACCATGGGGACCTGCTCGAGCAGTGTCTCAAGAGCCTCGAGATCACTGACTACCCCGACTATGAGGTGGTGATCATCAACAACGAGAGTGATGAGCCTGCGACGCTTGAGCTCCTCGCAACTATCAGCACACTTCCTCGCCATCGCGTCCTTGACTACCCGCACCCCTTCAACTACGCCGCTATGCACAACTGGGCGATCGCCCAGATCGACGCCGACTACATCTGTATGCTCAACAACGACACTGAGGCGGTCAACGCCTCCTGGCTCACCGACATGGTGGGCATGTGCTTCCACGACAAGATCGCCGCCGTGGGGGCCAAGCTCTGGTATCCCGATCACACCATCCAACACGCAGGGGTGATTCTTGGCATCAACGGTGAGGCCGGACACCGCTACAAGATGGCCAAAGACCACGAAATTGGGCATGGCGGACGTATCATGCTCGCCCAGCGCCTCTCGGCAGTCACGGGAGCCGCGATGCTCGTCTCCAAAGCCGCCTATGACGAAGTCGGTGGCTTTGACGAGGAGTTCACCGTCTCGCTCAATGACATCGACCTCTGTCTCAAGCTCGGCGAAGCTGGCTACCATATCGGCTATTGCCCGGCCGCACAGCTGATCCACCATGAATCAAAGTCACGGGGGATGGACACCGAACCAACCAAGAAAGGGCGCTACGGCACCGAGGTCATCCGCTACTGGAAGAAGTGGGCACTCAAGGTCTTGAACGACCCCTACCACAATCCGAACGCCTCGATCGAGGACATCGGCTGCGGGGCAGCCTGGCCACCACGGGTCCAACTCCCATGGTCAGAGCGTCTGCTCGGGATCGAGCTCCCCTGTCCACGTCCTGCCCGCTACTTCCCGTCAAACCCCATCGTCGTGGAACCAGGGGGCGAGATCGAATGCAATCTGGTCCTCCCTGATCAACTGGATCCTCGGATCGACCAGGTGACCTTCTGGGCGATGGAGATCGAGCCCTACGCAATCGAGGACCACGCCTTTGTGATCGACGAGACGACCGTAAAGGCCGTGCCCTCGTGGCTGCATTTTGATCCCGTCACCATCAGACTCGAAGACCCCCGACATACCCCCTCGACCCTCCGGCTGCGCCATGAGGGCAACACCCCCATCCTCCTCGAAGCGGTCACCATCGACGGGGCCCTCACCCTCCGCGTGAAGGTTGAACAGAAGTCCAGCTCGAACAGCTGATCAAGGGCCAGTGTGCCCCCGTGACCACCAACTGGGCCAATCATGTTGCTTATCCGTTGAACGTTTCAGGTGGGGATCCAGCTGAAGTCGCATCACTCGGAGCAGCGGACGTGCCAGCCGTTGTAGTATCCGATTGAGTGAACCCAAAGGCACCAGGCAGACCATCGCTTGGATATCCCGTCGGTGTGAAAAGCCCATCGCCGTTCGCCAGCAAGTCGTAGTTGTTGGATGCGTATGAGTCCTGGTAAGAGGCGTACTCTGACTCCATCCCGGTCGAGTTGACAGACGCGCTTGTGAACTGACCTCCAGCCGAAACCTGCGGGAGGATCGAAAGTGCGTTACAAGGCGCTGACGTGTAGCCAGGGTACGGATTGAGCGCGCAGATATTGTCGGCTGAAATATTAGAAAACATCGGACTTTCCATGATCCACTCGGCGGATTCGGTTCCGGGAGAACCGCCGAAGATCGAGCCGTAGATGGATGCCTCGAACGTCTCGGTAATCGAGTAGCTCGCGTTCTGTGTTACGTCGGTCAGGGTCATGGTCCAGTTCTGCGAAGCGTTCTTCACGATAGCGACCGACATGGTATCGCCAGGCTCGACAGTGATGGGGGTTCCGCTTGATGTCTCAAGCGAGACGTAGGTAGCTGGCGCTGCATCAGACGGAGTGATCGTCTCGACCCACGGTTGCACCTGGAAGTTCGGGGAAACATCAACCCCCGCTTGGATAAGTTGCTGGCTGCTCTCGCCGTCAATACCAACCCACTCGGCGAGGGTACAAAGCCCACCCGGCTCGGTATTGGTGCAGATCGTGTTTTGGGTCGTGCTCAGGGTCGGGACGACGAACGTACCGCTGACTGAGGTGATCGCATCCGATGCGGACGAGGCATTATCGATCATTCCGGCCCAGTTGTAAGCCTCTGTTATGGAGATGGGAACAGTAGAAGAGCTCGTGTTGGTTATCGAGATTGGGACCGTAGCAAAAACGACTCCTGTTGAGGACTCGATCGACACGTCGAGGTTGTTCAGATCGCTCGATAGCGTGCCAGCGATCGCGCCAGATGCGCTAAAAGTCAATGAGGACGGCCATATTGTGCCAGCGTTGGACTCTGCGAACGTATATCCGTTGCCCTCTGATGTTGGCACGGCCAACTGAATGTCAGGCGATGAGCCAGAACTAAACGAACTCGATGAGAGAGTCGGGGCCAAGAGTGTAACGCCAATATCTTCGCTGGTGGACTTTCCTCCCGAGGTGACCGTAATCGGCTGCGCATAGGTTTGGCCCATACTGCTCGCACTTACGTTTGCTGTGTTGAGCACGAGCGTGCTCCCGCTCGCCATCACCGGGTCCGATCCCGTGCTGGCATCTGACCAACTGTAGATGCCATCGCCGCCGGTTGCCTGGAGTTGCACTGCATTGAGTGGATACATCGATACAGACGTTGGGTTCGTGATCGTCGGAGCGAGCTCTACGACGTTGATAGCGACTGTACCGTAGCCAATGGTCGTCCCGTCGTAACGGATTCCAACCCCAAGGCCAGACACACTCGAAGATATCGTACCGGTGATCGTTCCAGATGACGAGAGGTAGAGACCGCTCGGCCAACTACCTGTCAACGTGTAGGAATACCCTGCCCCGCTAGGATTTTGAGCAACTTCCAACTGTTCATTGACGGAGTACTCCGGGGTGGTGCTGGTGGTCGCCGGTGTGCTCGTGGTGAACGTGGATGTCTCAAGGGTTGCTTGAGGGTACGTGATCCCAACCGTGGCGCTCGCCGATGTCCCGTCGCCGGAGACGGTGAGGCTGAGAGCTGTAGGGATGGTCCCGGTAAAGGCGCTCAGGGTCGAGGGGTCGAGGGTTAACTGACCGGACGATGAGAGGGTGAGCCAGCTCGGTAGTGAACTCGCACTCCACATGTAGCTGCCGTTACCACCACTTGCTTGGAGCTGCACCGGCGCTCCTGCGATGAGACTGATCGATGTCGTGCTGATCGATACAGGGGTTGGCGAAGGCTGTGGCTGAGGCTGTGGATTGGGTTGAGGCTGTGGTTGAGGCTGTGGATTGGGTTGAGGCTGTGGTTGTTGTGCTTGAATAACAAATCGCTGGGGTGCCTTGGGTGGAATAACAATGGCCAACTTCCCGTGATCCATAGGAACGTTTGGAAGTGCTGGTGCGCCACCAATCGCCAAGACTTGCCCGTTGCCAAGAATGACGTAATAACCCGATCCATTGGGGTTCTGCATCAAACTCGATGCTTTGGCCGGTAGCGGATGAGCACCCGATAGGCCCGTATAACCAAGGCCATAGGTCGAACCAGAGAACTTAGCATCGCCGAAGTCAAAGACCCCTCCGTCAGCTCCCACCATGTAGTAGCCGTTGCCCGATGGAGTGGCAATCGCACCGATGATTGGGGCGTTCAGGGGCTTGGAACCAGACAGACCCGTGAGGCCATAGGTATAGGTTGAGCCGAGGAATGGAGCGTTGCCAAAGTCAAAGACACCTCCATCTTTGGCGATCAACCAATAGCCCTCCCCCGAGGAGGTTGAGACAATAGCAGTGATCGGCGCATTGAGCGGTTTTGCACCCAAGAGTCCGGTGACTCCATAGGTGTAGGTGGAGCCGAGGAATGGAGCGTTGCCAAAGTTGAACACCCCTCCATCTGATGCCACGAGCCAGTAGCCACCGCCAGACGGGTCGGCTGCGATTCCGACGATTGGGGCGTTCAGGGGCTTGGAACCAGACAGACCTGTTAACCCATCGGTATAGGTATCGCCATAATACTTTGCGTCACCATAGGCATAGACGTGACCGGACTTGGTGACGATCCAATAGCCGCCTCCATCAGGTGTTGGAGCTGCGCCAACAATCGTGTGAGATCCACTCACCGAACCATAGGCCTGCGCCCCATTTTCGCCGGTCACCGTGCCAGTCTGGGAGATCGCAATAAAGCCGGATCCTTGCTGAGAAGTACTTGCATAAGCAGTTGGTGTCGCCAAGACAACTGATGCAGCGAGCAACGCACCACTTGATGCCAGCGCTAGTAGTGACTTCCTGATTCGCATACTGATACCTTCTGTTCTGCCAACATGGATGTATCGGCATGCAGATATTGGTTCTGAACGCGCAGTGGCATCATGCTCGCAACGATAAACAGAAGACAAGGTTTGAATAACCCGGGTTGTGCGTCCTGGCAAAGCCGCCAGAGAACGCAGTAGTGCGGGCGATGCACAGCCGTAGGTAGCTCCAGATCACTTGGTGTGATAAGGCCTTCACGCGCAACAAGACCCAACCTTCAATCGAGCGCGCGTGAGATCCGCCACGTCTTTGCGAACAATCTGTACCAAAGAATCACTATGTGACAAGAGATCACCAGTGACTGAGGTTCACCATTGTGTAGATCAGGGTGCGTCTTGCATCTTCGTTCCCAATCGTTCCCAAAGAAAGGAGGCGAGCCGATCAAAGGTCAGGTCGCCAAGCACACTGGCACGCCCGGCAAGACCGAGCCGTTGCGCCTCATCGGGGTGTTCAACCACCCAGCGCATCGCGGTGGCCGCAGCGTCGAGATCGGGGTCTGCCCAGACCGAGGAGCCAGGATAGGCAGGGATACCTGGACCGATTGGCACGAGCTCGTAGTCGACAAGGAGGCTGTTGGCAGGGTTCATAAACTCAAGATTCCCCGAATACCCGGTCCCGATCACGGGTCGCCCACGGGCCATCGCCTCGGCCAGTGTGAGACCAAATCCCTCGGCCCGATGCAACGACACATAGGCGGTCGTCTCGCCCATCAGGCTACTCATCACCTCCGTGGGGAGATACTCCTCGATCAGATAGACATCGCTTCGCTCGCCACAGAGCGCGCGTAGGTGTTCACGATCAGCGCGACAATGGCCCCCATTGATGCTCTTGATCACGAGTGTTGGTCCTTCCCCTTCCTCGAAGGCTCGCGAAAAGGCATGAACAAGTCCAAGCGGGTTTTTGCGCTCGAAAACACTTAGGTAGTCAAAGACAAACAGGAAATAAGTCCCCTCTGGGAGGGAAAGCATCCGTCGGTCGAGTGGTTGATGTGGGCCAGGGTCACGAATGGGAACCGGCATCACGCTGACCGGCTTGACGGTCTTAGCGGCGATGGCTTCACGGGAGAACTCCGACAACGCCCAGATCTCGTCGACGAGCTCCAGTGACTCAGCGTACGCAGGAAAGTCTGCTACCTCCCATGCCCAGAGACCAACCAGATAGCAATCACGCAAAAGACTACGCCCGACCTCACGTGCCACCACCGGCAGCTGCTCAGCGGTGATCGTGGCGATGGTAACGGAATAACGATCAACAGAGGCGTGATCGACAAACTCCGTTCGCAACCGGCCAACGGTCTTCTCGCTCGTGTGGATCGCATAGGGAAGACCGGCGAGACGCACGCCGTCCACGAGGAGACGTGCGACTTCGCCAACTCCAAGCCCAGAGGAGAAGTAGCCGACAAGGTTTACACCAGGGCTCCGTTGAACCACCGGATCAACCTCTGGCGCCGGAGTGGATTTGGATGGCAAAAAATTCGCCGCTTTACCGAGATCTGCATCATGAGGGGTGGTCCATGCCCACTGGAGAAAGTTACCCTCATCAGCTCCCACTGGGTTTGCAAATACCGCTTGGAGATCAGGACGGACCCTCCAGAGCGCATAGAGAAAACGATTGACCCGTGTCTCGGCAAAGGCGGGTTCTCGCCACCAGGCAAGAAAGGCTGCATCGTTGCCCATCCCCGGAGGTGATGGCGGTTCCTCACCGGATACCTTAGCTCTGGTCAGCTCACGGTGGAAAAGGTGGCGAAGCCGTGGCGTCAACACCGTTCCGTCGGAGAGTCGATCAAAGAGGTAGATCGGTACGGCAACTGCCTCGATAACCCCCGAAAGCGCCTCCTGGTATCGCCCGCACAGCTCGCAAAGTTCTGGCGACTCGCTGAGGAGTACTCTCGGATTGGCCGTTGTCTCCTCACTGAGCAGCCAAGGGGTTGTAGCACAATAGCCCCGGAAACGCAGCGTGCGTAGCGGGAGACCATTGACGAGGTAACGTTCCCCACTGCGAGTGATTCGACGCTCATGGAGGTTCCAATGGGCTAGCGCATAGCCAACGTCAGAGAGTACGTGGGCATCCGAGGTGTGGACAAGGACATCAAGCCATCGACGCCCCCCAAGGGGCCATTCTGGGGCTCCACTGAGGAAATCAGCCAAGCTTCGTGTCTGCCATGACCCGAGCATCGCCGCTCGCCGGCGACTGATGGCAAGAAACCCCTCCTCAAGGAAGCCATCTACAAGGATCTGCTCCTCGGTTGGCAAGAGACCGTCACGCTGGGGCAAAGAATGAAAGCGCGGCGTCACCACCATGCCGTGTCTGTCCGCCAGGGCAAAGAGATCATCCAGGCGACCACCCACATAGGAGTCAGGGGATAGATACAACGCAGTCCTGGCCCCACCAGCGAGCACCAGTGCTAAGGCCCATGGCCGGAGCACGACTCCGAGTTCCTCGATGCTCAAGACCGTCGTCAGCTCGAAGAGCAAGACGTCGTCGATCGGTAACGTATCGAGCCCTACGACATGGAGAAGCTGGTGGGATCCATCGTCGGCCAAGGGCTCCTCCTGATGGAGGAGGTCAACCCTGACGATGGTCATCTCCACCTCTGGATTGCTCTCGGCGAGTGACTTCGCTAGCGCCATGGCACCCGGTAGCGTGGCACCCGTCGCAACGGTCACCACCTGATGGGGTCTCAAAGGATGGAGTACTGTTCGATCGATGACAACCTCCTCAAGTCAAGAACGACCCCGACTAGGAGACTCAGCCTATCCCGAGTCCGACGGGCACAGGAACTCCTCCTGCCATCGCCTAATCTCCTTGCATCGAAGCGCACAGGGGACCACAATGCACAGAGCGGTATTGCTGATCGAGTTCAGTACGGGCCAATGGAAGGCTCCGCCCAATATGGTCTAAACAGACACCGAGTTGCCAGGGTTGCCAGGGTTGTCAGGGTTGCCAGGGTTGTCAGGGTTGTCAGGGTTGTCAGGGTTGCCAGTTGCGTGGCTAGTGTTGTCTGTTGCGTGGCTGGGCCGATCCGGAAGCCGCGAGACTCACAAAAGCCTCAAGGACCTCCTTGCCGTCACCTCCAGCCGTCAATGTCGGCCAGGCTGGGCGTACATCAACGGAGACAAGCTGCTGGACGAGGAGTACTAATGCAATGGGATCCATCCAAAGCGCTGTGCGCAGAGCCTCTGGCGGGCTCGTTGCCGGCACGAATTCCTCATTGTGGACGCCCCGATAGACAGCGATGCCGCACGAATATCCCACTAGTTCGGGCGTGGGCGCAGCAGGAGACGATGGATCAGCAACGGCGGAATTGGTCGTCAGTGAAGCAAATTGCGTCGAAGCTGTCGTGACAGAAAGGTCCTCACGACCTTGTGCATAGGACAGCAACAACTCCACAACACTGATGCCTTTGTATCGTGCGCTGAGCACAAGATAGGCGACCATTACACTATCAATCACCCTAATATCCATGGTTACAAGTCCCAAGAGATGGGCGAAGTCTCTGGGGTCTCCGACACGCGCAGTGCCAACCAGCGAGACAATACGGTCTCGGTCGGTCTGTGGAGACGGTGGCACCATCACCGTCGCTGAGCTTGATCCCGTTCGCAACGTACACGCCTCATGAGACCAGCTAATGGACTCGATCAGAGGAAACTCCAACCTCGTTTCGAGATCGAGTGAGGAGGAGGTGCGGATCTCTAAGTCCGACAGCGACTTACGTCGGTCCACCTGGCGACTCATCACGAACATGGCAATCGCATCCTCATCGGAGAGTGCAAGTTTGAGAAATCTCGCTCGCCAGAGACTCACCTCGACTGCCACAAACTCGATGACCGTCTTGATCTCGCGATCACCGAGATGAAAGGAGATCATCTGGCGCTGGCTGAGCAATGGGTGCTGCTTGGGGATCGGTTCGATCGCGACACCGGTAACGGAGAGATCGAGCACTTGCATCGGTATCCCAACGCTCGGCGGTCGGGTGTAATAGGTTCCAGCGAGCACGACGTTCACCCGCGGCGCAGACCGGGCATTCATCGGCACAAAGCCCGATTCGATCACCACCTCCGAACCAACGATCGCCGGTATCACTACACCTGTGGCCAAGAACCGTTCGCCGAAGAAGACCACCATCACCTGACAAGGGCCAACTGAGAGGACGCGTTCACCAACGCCGAGGCGCTGCCCATCGACCCGGATTACCGCCGTCACAACGATTTGCCCGTCAAAATGTAGCTCGATCCTCTTTCCCGGATAGCAAAGCTGGCCGGGCGTACGAGGCTCATCATTCACGAGCTGATCCGATCAATCTCAGATCGTATGTCGAACGATCCCCTCACGTTGCGCCTCTCGAGCGACCGCCTCAGCCACCGCAAGGGCAACGCCCTTGTTAAAGACCGATGGGATAATGTAGTTCGGCGAGAGCTCGTCATCGAGCACCGCAGAGGAGATCGCATCCGCTGCCGCCAGCTTCATTCCTTCAGTGATCGCCATCGCTCGGGCATCAAGGGCCCCACGAAAGATACCGGGGAAACAGAGGACGTTGTTGATCTGATTCGGAAAGTCCGACCTTCCCGTGGCGATCACCGCGGCGATATCTTGGATCTCCTCCGGCATCACCTCAGGTGTCGGGTTCGCGAGCGCAAAGACGATGGGGTGGGTGTTCATCGTCGCTATCTCGCTCGCCGTGACGATACCGGGTCCAGAGACACCGAGAAAAACATCGGCGCCGACCAACGCTGAGCCGAGATCACCCATGCGTCGGTCCTGATTTGTATTTTCGGCAAGCCATAGCTTGGCACCGTCAAAGTCCTCACGTCCAGAGAAGATAATCCCCTTCCGATCAGCGACGAGGATCCGGCCAACCCCCGCGTTCGCGAGGATCTTTGCACAGGCGACACCAGCGGCACCGGCCCCCGCAACCACCACGGTCATATCCCCAAGTTTGCGATCGACGACCTTGGCCGCGTTGCGTAGTGCGGCGAGAACCACCACCGCTGTGCCATGCTGATCGTCATGGAACACCGGGATGTCGAGCTTGGACTTCAACGCCTCCTCGATCTCAAAACAGGCTGGAGCGGCGATGTCCTCAAGGTTGATGCCCCCAAAGACCGGCTCCATCGCCTCGACGGCAGCAATAACCTCCTCGGGCTTGGAGACGTTCAAACAGATCGGAAAGGCATCGATATTGGCGAACTCCTTGAACAGCTGTGCCTTGCCCTCCATCACCGGGATTGCAGCATAGGGGCCGATATTGCCGAGTCCGAGGACGGCTGTTCCGTCGCTGACGATAGCGACGGAGTTCGCCTTGATGGTATAGGTGTGCACCGAGGCGGGGCGTTCTGCGATCTCCATCGAAACGCGAGCGACACCGGGGGTGTAGGCCATTGAGAGATCATCACGATCCTTCAATGGAGACTTGCCTCGCACCTCGATCTTGCCACCGAGGTGTAGCCGTAGCGTTCTATCGAGGACGCTACGAACATGGACGCCAGCTACCTCCTCGGCCTTGCCGCGAATCAGTTGGGCATGGTCAGGATCAGCCGCAAGCACCGTGATGTCGCGTACGATACGGTCGGATTCAACCTCGATGAGGTCGATACCCAAGATATTGCCGCCCGCCTCACCGATTGCGGTGGTCAAGCGTCCGAGGGAACCAGGGCTGTTGTTGAGCTCGACACGAATCGTGACCGAGTGCGAGACGTTAGGTTGTGCCATAGTGCAAGGTTAGTGGCCCACACCAGAGGACTTGACCATCCCATTCGAAGGGAACGGATCGAGCGATCGTGGCGAAATCGGTTGCTCTTGGAATCACTAAACGGTCAGGTGAGGGGAGATCAGCGCGGGAATTGACTCCAGGTTTGCGCGGCTAGTCTAGATCACAACCCAAACAAACGAAAGGGTGCCGAGTGAGTTCCGATCAATCTAAGGTCCAAATCGACGGGTCGGCATCTAGCGCTCTCTCCGCCACTGGCTGGGGTGACATGATCATCAAGCACATCCCTCCTGACTCAACCGTCTTGACGCTCGGATCCGCGGCAAAGGAACTCGGAAGGCTACTCGTCACCGAACATGCATGCACCGTTGACGCCATTCGACCAAGCACCCCTGCACCTAACACAGCTTCACTCAAGGCAGGCAGACCCAATGCATCTGCACCCAACGCCACTGAACCTCACGCCTCCCAGATAGATGCAGCTCAACAACTCTACCGCGACGTCTTTGTGCTCGACCCAGAGACATCTGAGCTCAACGATGCCATCACAGATCGTCGCTATGACGTCATCGTCTGTGCTGGGATCCTCGAACGCCTGCGGGATCCCGGGCAGCTGTTGTCTCAACTCAAGACCCACCTCACAGCCGAAGGACAGCTCCTCATCGTCGTTCCTAACGTCGCCCACATCGGCGTAATCAGCGAACTGCTTGGCGGCGATTTTTACTACCGTGGCCATGGGATCCTTGACCCGGCTCATCTCCGCTTCTTCACCCGACAAAGTCTCTTACGGATGCTCGATGAGGGCGGTTTCGTCGCCGAGATTCTCGACATCACCACTCTCGCGCTTGGGGACTCTGAGTTTGCCCAATCTGAGGCCCTCGCCGATACCCTCTTAGCACACGTACCGATCACCGCTGATCACGACGTCTATGAGTTCATCGTCGGCGCAAAGCCACGCAAGAAGGGCCAGCGACGCATCAAAGAACAGATCCACCCAAACATGGCCCCACATGGCCCAAGGGGCGTCACCAAGGTGTTCTGGCGTATGATCGACGAGGAGTACGCCGAGGACCGATCGGTGGCAGGGACCCCGGATAATGCGTCAGGTCTGATGAAGGTTCGCCTCGAGATTCCGCGATCCCCCTCCGAGCGCTTCCTCGGGCTGCGACTCCTTGACAGAGTTGGGGTGCTCGAGGTCAGCGACTTGACCCTCACCCAAAACGGGACGCAGATCTGGCATTGGGAACCCGAGAGTCCCGAGGAACTCTTTATCAGCGAAGGTCGACAACAGCTCATCGAACTCCATAACACTGTCACACTGAGGGGTAGCGCCACCCACTACTTTCTCCTCGATCCCGACAGCCAGGCGGAGCTCAATCTTCGCGTCCCAGGGGGTCCGCATGAAACACACTTAGACCTGGCCTTTCGCCCCCTCACCATCGCACAGGCAACGGAGGTGATCGGGGAGTACCTTGCAACCGTGGATCAATACGCTGGCGCCCAAGTCGCCAAGGTGCGTGGGCTCCTGAACGCGGATCGTGTGACTCGTGAACTCATTCTCAAAGGGCGAATCAAGTTCGTCGAGGATGAGAAGCTCCATCTTCGAGAGGAGCTGGTGCTCCGAGAGGAGCAGCTCGGTGCGGAGAAAGCGGCCCTACAACGGCGCATCGATGAGCTCCTCGGCTCGACCTCCTGGAGGCTCACCGCGCCGGTCCGTGCCAGGAAGGAACAGCTCATTCCCAAGATGAAGAGTCTCCTTTCCCAACGGCATCCCTCATCAGCCTCGACTGCCCCAGCGGATCATCAACAATGACAAGAGTACGTGTTACCAAGGCCTACACCGAGTGGGTCGACCGATTCGACACCCTGACCACTCAAGAACGCCCAACCACGAGGGACTACGCACGGACGCTCCACGACGATCCTGATGACGAGATCGATCGGCTCGCCCATGACTATCAATGGTGGGTCCAGCAGTGTGATACCCTCAAGCAACCCGAAATCGACCTGATCCGGGACTACGTCGCCACACTGGAGTACACCCCTACCTTCAGTTACCTGATGGTGATCGAGGACCACCACGATCCTCGACAGTTACGACGATCGATCGGAACTGTGCTTACCCAGGCCTACCCCCACTGGCAACTTATCATGGTCGACAACCATGTGCAGGATCCCGAACTACGAAGAACGATAGACGACTATCGCACACGCCACCCAGGGATCACACAGATCCGGCTAAATAATCGCCGCGCCTATTCAGAGGCACTCAACCAAGCCCTTGATGCCGTCACAGGAGAGTTCCTCGCAACCCTACGCCCGGGCGATCTCCTACGACCCCACACCCTGGCCTGGTTTGTCGCCGAGGTAGCCATCCATCGCGATGCTGCGATCATCTACAGCGACCACGACCAAATCGATGATCAGGAACATCGTCACAGCCACAACTTCAAACCAGACTGGAACCCCGAACTCGCCCTCTGCCAGCACTACATCGGTCCTGCCGTTGCCTTTAACACCACACTCGTGCATCAGGCTGGCGGCTTCGCCCCTCTGTTGGAACTCTATCCCGAATGGGAGCTGATCCTACGGCTCACCGAGGATATCGATGCCACCCGTATCCGCCATTGTCCCACCATCCTCTACCACGAACGCGACTCACAAACCGCGAGAACAGCAACTGCAACAGACCAGCAACGCAACGAAGCCTATGAGATCGTCAGTACCACCCTGGTACGACGGGGTGCCCCCTACACTCTCGGCTGGGCCCAAAACCAAGTCGACCTCATCCCACGTTACTCTATCCTCGGCAGCCCTAAAGTCTCAATCATCATCCCCACCCACAACGGATTAGCTGACCTCCAAGCCTGTGTCGACAGCCTGGGGACCACCACCTATCCAAACTATGAAGTCATCATCGTCAACAACAGAAGTGACGACCCAGCTACACTCTCGTATCTGGAAAACCTTACCCAACTGCCGCGACATCGGGTAATCGACTACCCGTATGCCTTTAACTACTCCGATCTTCATAACACCGTGGTGAACCAGCTCGCAACCGACTACCTCTGCCTCCTCAACAACGATACCGAGGTCCAACGGGCCGACTGGCTCGAGGCCCTCCTCGGTTACGCGCAACGACCGGGAACTGGTGCAGTCGGAGCCAAACTCCTCTATCCCGATGGAACTGTCCAACACGCCGGCGTCATCACCGGGGTACGCGGACTAGCTGGCCACGCTTTTCGCTACCTGCCTGGAGATCAAGACGGATACCAAGGGAGGGCAAACGTCCCCCACGCCCTCAGCGTGGTGACCGCAGCGTGTCTTATGATCAGCGCAGATCTCTGGCATGAAGTGGGTGGGATGGCGGAAGAACTTCCAATCGCCTTCAACGATGTGGACCTCTGCCTGCGCCTTCGTGAGAAGGGTTACCGCAATATCTACCAACCCCGAGCACAACTCGTGCATCATGAGTCCAAATCTCGAGGCAAGGACATCAAGCTCTCTCAACAACACCGTGCGATCAGAGAACACGGTTACATGCAATGGCGATGGAGCCCGCAACTCTACTCAGACCCCATGTATAACCCCAACCTGACGTTGGACTCAGAGGACTTTGTCCTCGCGATACCAAGGATACAGCGGCCCTGGGCCCGCAGCATCCAGTGGGTCGACATTCCAGACGGACAGAACCTCGACCACTCGCATCGCCTACCTTTGCACGCAAACCAGACTATAACCGCAACCTGCCTGATCCCAGCGACCCTCTCGGGGATGATCGAAGCATTGCAGATCTACATCGGTGACAGCATTGGGGAGCTCGCTGGAGAACTCATCGTGACCGGGCAATGTAACGACAATATCTTCACCGTTGTCGAATCACTCTCAGGCCATCGCGGTGAGTTTCCTTTCACCCTGCATCTGACCAATCAGGCATTCCTGGCCCTACCAGGCCAACCCCTGCAACTCACTATCACCCCACGCGGAAACCTATGGCCAGTTCATCTCTTGGCCTTCCAAACCGTTTCTCCGTGGACCCACCTTCTTCAGGGGCTACCAAATCTCGCCCTAAAGATTACCGCAGGCTATCGCATCTAGCACCAGCGCCGCCTCTCAACACACAGACACGAATCGAGAACAAAACCCCCACCGCCTAACCCTTCAGCTCAACGACCTGTCCCCTTGTCGCCACTGAGCACCTAAGGCTTTCTGCTCGACCATGAACACATGACAAGTCGATATACAGAACAAACACCGTCTCCTTCAGACCACGTGCAACCGTCTCCGGACAAACCAAAATCACCCATCAAAACAGCAATCAGGGCAGGTACCGAAGCACCTACCCTGATTGAACCGTAAAGGTTTGACTAGATAGAGGAAAGCGTATAGCTACCCGTCATAGCAACCGGAAGGACATACTGGAATGAGTACCCATCAGTCATGAACTGTGAAGCAGTCATGAACTGATACAGCGTACCGTCATTGCTTACCCAGACACCGGCTTTTCCAAGCGGCTGCACCAAGGTACCGTTCGCACTGGTCGATGCATTGGTCGGTGTTGAACCGAAGCCCATGACCACCATCGCACCAGTCATCTTCTGGATTGAAGCAAGTTCCGCCGGAGTTGCAATCCCGGTAGCGACGCCACCAGCATACTCATAGATGGTCGAGCCGAACTGGACGAGCGCACCATTAGCCATGGTCGCAGCCGCCGTCGGAGGAGCACCAGCACCAGCGGTGAGGCCACCTGCATTCGGGACTGGGATCACCTGACTGACGACATAACCATCCTTCATGAACTGTGACATAGAGGAGAACTGGTAGATCTCACCATTGGTACCAACAACCCAGTAGCCAGAGGTTCCAACAGGGTTGATCAACGTTCCAGGAGCAGGCATAGTGGCTGTTGGGAAGGTACCCGACACCACACTGCTGTGATCCATCTTCATGATGTCACTGAGCACCGTCGGGGTCGAAATGCCAAAGGCATAGCCGCCCGCGATCACGTCAATCTGACCACCAGACTGAATGAGTGCACCGTTGGGGTACGTAGTCGCGGCTTTTGGAACGCTGGTTACCGAAACCGGCGCAGCCTCAACACTACCGTTGATACCAATCGAATACTGATTGGAAGCAGTACTCGGGTTGATGGCGCCATCGACAGAAACCGAGAATACATCTCCACTAGAGACTGTATTAGCCAAGGTTACATACACATCTGGTCCTGATACATCCACGCCTATGGGTTGCCCCGATGCGGAAGAAGTGGTCGTATCCGTAATGGAGTAGTCAGAAGCACTAGTAGGCAAAATCGTGTTTGAAGGGAAGATTAGCTCCAACTGTGACTCACCACCAGAGTTACCAAGTGTTGTCGACCCGGCACTAGTCTGACCCGTCATATTAGCAGTAGCCTCTAGACCACTAACCGTGTAATTAGACGTAGCCTGCAGACCCGCATTGCTCAAGCTCACAGGGACACTCCCGGGAATCGTCGTAAAGTCTTCAGAGGCACTCGCGGTTGCTGCCAACGAATCTTTGTTAGTAGCCACCGAAACCGAGTAACTATTCTGTCCCGAAACACCGGTCACCGTCGCTCCAAAGATGGTGATTGATACATCTTGACCAGAATTCACCGTTGGCATCGCCACACTTGTGACACCACTAGCGGTGGCGTAGCTCTCAGCAACAGTTGTCGCAGACGATCCACTACCCACTGTCACAGCCGCTGTCCCTGATGTCGGTAGAGCCAGACCACTTCCAGGAGTAATGATCACGCCAGAAGAACCAGCAGTCACCCCATCCGTAGCGACAAAGCTAGCAACAAAGTTAGCCGTGGCACCTGTAGTCGGATTAGCAGACGACGTACTGGGCATAAGCGACGTACTCAATGAGCCAATCTGAGTTCCGTAGGAAATTGTAGCGGAATCGTTTGAATTACCAGAGTCACTCACCGTGACTGGTGAAGAACCTGCCTGAGAGGGATTAATCGCACCCGTAATGGTGACGTTAACCGTATCGCCACTTACCAGCGGCGTGGTAAGAACCAAACTAGCTGACGATGCTCCTGTCGACGGATCTGAGGCTGTCACCCCAGTGACCGTATCAGTCGACTTAGCCCCAGACGAATTGGTCACAGTAACTGTGTACTGACTAGATGCTCCGGGGAGATCCACCGACGCATCTCCAGTTGCACTAGGAGTAAAAGTCAACACAAACGGCGCGGCAGACGTTCCAAGACCAGTGGCACCGCTGCTGACTGCAATGGGGCCAACATTATAGGTAACGTCACTTTGACCAAGACCGACGTTACTCGCAGTAGCACCGAAGCTCACCGAGTTAGCAGGGATCGTATAGTTGGTCTGAACCACGAGAGTATCGGTACTCGTATACATGCTACCGGTCTCAGTTACAGCGGAAGTTTCAGACGGATTCGAAACACCAATGAACTCAATCTGCACTGAGGCACCGGAGGTGACAACCGTAGGCAGTGTCAAAGTTACCTGATCAGCTGCACTCGTTGACTTATAAGCCGCAAAACCAACCTGAGTGCCGTTAACAGTGACGAGCGCACTAACACCGCTCGCGAAAGCCGAACCATTAGTAATGGTCGTCCCAGGCAGAGTAATGCTAACCGTGCCCGGGGTAGAACTAGATCCGACGCCGTCAGTAGCCACGAACGATGCCACATAGTTGGACCCCGGTGTGACTGTAAAGCCCGTAACCGATCCAGTGCCGACGGTGTAATAACCCGAAGTCACATTCGGCGTTGTCGCATAGGCAGTACCTGAAGCAATCAAAATTCCACCAACACCACCAACCGTCAGAGCCGCAGCCCCTGCCAAACGAACCAAACCATTCGACGAGAGCTTTGAACTCCCACTAATTCCGGCAGTCTTCTTCTTGAATCTGCTCATTACCTGGATATACCTCCTGAAATACAAGACCAACAGCCACTAGACTATCATGCTTCTTCGCTACTACCGTCCATGGACCCCGTAAGTGTACCACATCAACCATCGAGCCGGTGTAGTTTCTACGAAACCAAGTACACCTAAGCAACTGTACCAGCAAAACAGGCAAGAACAGGCTTTTACATAAAAATTCATCGATAAACTTCTAACCTCACGTTGAACCTCAGTATCGTTAGCTCTGCCAGGCTCTACGTAGCTGTCCACAGCCAGATAGAACTCCCGTGGTGATCTCTCCTGGAACATTGTCGCGGATGACCTGCACTGTGTGCGGCGCAGCTCTCTCGCATTATGTCCATCGACCGAATCTCGCACGCAAACATCAGTCATGTCTTGCACCCAGGCTCAACACGATCTTCACCCAACTCTCGCCCATGCCCAAATCGAGCAATACAAATATTGATAAAGCGACTCAACGACAGAGCAGGAGGCATCTGTATTCTGATTAACCGAGTAAGTGACGATGTCGCCGTTGAAACGAAGTTGGTCCTGCGTTCTCAGGCATACCTCATTTTCCGCCATGTGGCCCTTGATAGAGTGCCAAAACATACTGCCCAAGATACCCACCAACGAGGCCCTTGCTCTCTGATGATCTCACGCGATGACCAACTCATCCCCCACCCCATCAACGGTGATCGTCGACCCCTCCGGGTACTTCCCCGATAGGATCGCGACCGCCACCGGGTCGCCCACCATCTTCTGAATCACTCGCTTCAAGGGTCGAGCCCCGAACGCTGGATCATACCCTTGGGTCGCAAGGATCCGCTTGGCGTCATCGGTCACCACGAGTTCGAGCCGACGATCGGACAGGCGTCGGCGCAGTGCATCGAGCTGGATGTCGACGATCTTCGTGAGGTCTGCCTCGGTGAGTGATGCAAAACGGATGATCTCATCGATCCGGTTGACAAACTCCGGCTTAAAGAAGAATCTTGGATCCTCCGCCAGGTTCGATGTCATGATCAAAATAGTGTTGGTGAAGTTGACCACCCGACCCTGACCGTCGGTTAGACGACCATCATCCAAGATGGCAAGGAAGATATTGAAGACATCCGAGTGCGCCTTCTCGATCTCATCAAAGAGAATCACGCTGTAAGGACGTCGCCGTACCGCCTCGGTGAGTTGTCCACCTTCGTCGTAGCCGACGTATCCAGGAGGCGCACCGACAAGGCGTGCCACCGCATGGCGTTCCTGGTATTCAGACATGTCGATTCGAATGACAGCGCGTTCATCGTCGAAGAGGTACTCCGCCAATGCCTTGGCCATCTCGGTCTTACCGACACCAGTCGGTCCCAGGAAGAGGAAACTCCCGATCGGCCGGTGTGGATCGGAGAGTCCCGCACGCGAGCGCCGGATAGCGTTGGCCACCGCCGAGACCGCCTCGTCTTGTCCAATGACGCGCTGATGGAGCGCCTCCTCGATATGGAGAAGCTTCTCCATCTCGCTCTCTAAGAGCTTGGAGACCGGGATCCCGGTCGCCTTGGCCACCACCTCAGCGATGTCCTCGGGGTCGACCTCCTCCTTTAACATCCGCACCCCACCCTGGAACTCGGCAAGCTCTCGGGTTGCCTCATCGATCTGGCGGGAGAGCTCAGGAACCTGACCATAGCGGATCTCAGCCGCCCGATCGAGATTGCCGATGCGTTCCTGATTATCGGCCTCGGCCTTCAACTGTTCCAGTCGCTCCTTCATCTCACGAATCTTGCCGATCGCATCACGCTCGAGTTGCCACTGAGCATTGAGAGCGGCAAGCTCTTCCCGATCATCGGCCAACTCACGCTCGATCCGATTGAGTCGCTCCATGGAGGCGGGATCACTCTCCTTGGCGAGTGAGATCCGCTCGATCTCAAGCTGGCGGATACGCCGCTCGACCGAGTCGACCTCACTGGGTCGAGAGTCGATCTCCATCCGGAGCTTGGCGGCGGCCTCATCGATGAGATCGATCGCCTTGTCGGGAAGGAAACGGTTCGTTACATACCGATCCGAAAGGACCGCGGCCGCCACCAGAGCTGAATCCTGGATACGCACCCCATGGTGGACCTCGTAGCGCTCCTTTAGGCCACGCAGAATCCCGATCGTGTCCTCGACCGAGGGTGGTGGAATGATGAGCTGCTGGAACCGGCGCTCGAGGGCGGGATCCTTCTCGATGTATTTGCGATACTCGTCAAGCGTCGTCGCTCCAATCATCCGCAACTCACCACGGGCGAGCATCGGCTTTAACATGTTGGAGGCATCCATAGAACCCTCAGCGGCCCCAGCGCCTACCACCGTGTGCATCTCGTCGATGAAGGTGATGACCTCGCCGTTGGAGTCCTTGATCGCCTTGAGGACCGCCTTTAGCCGCTCCTCGAACTCACCACGGTACTTCGCACCTGCCACCATGGAACCAAGGTCCAGAGCGATGAGTCGTTTGTTCTTCAACCCCTCGGGAACATCACCCTCGACGATTCGCTTGGCCAACCCCTCGACGATGGCAGTCTTACCAACTCCTGGCTCGCCGATCAGTACGGGGTTGTTCTTGCTCCGACGAGAGAGGATCTGGATGATCCGCCGAATCTCCTCGTCTCGCCCGATCACCGGGTCGATCTTGCCCGCTCGTGCGTCAGCAGTCAGGTCACGTCCATACTTCTCTAACGCCTGGAGTGTCTCCTCCGGGTTCTCGCTCGTGACTCGGTTGTCCCCACGGATCTCACGCAACGCGGTCTTGATCTGTTCAGCGGTCACCCCGAACACGGTGGGCAACTGGATCAGCAGATGCTCGACGGAGAGATAGGAGTCACCCAACTCCTGACGAGTCTTATCGGCGGCCTCAAGGGTTGCGATCAGCGCGCTTGAGAACTGTGCCTGACTCCCGTAGGCCTTGGGTAGCTTCCCGATCGCCTCTAAGAGTTTGGTCCTCGACGCTCCGATCTGAACGCCCAAGCGCTCAAGAATGGGCAAGGCGATGCCATCGGGTTGTCCAAGGAGTGCAACCGCGAGGTGCTCCTTCGTGACCTCTGGGTTCGAACTCCGCCTGGCAAGCTCAACCGCCGCCTCGATCGCCTCGCGGGTCTTGACTGTCCACGTACTCTGATCCATCGTTCACCTCATCTTCGTTACGATTCCATCTGTTCATCGTCATCTGGTTGACGCTCTTCACAAACCCCAATCACCTGTTCTAACGCCAACAACTGCCACCCCGCTAGGGCCAGGTGACTCTTTTCTCTCACCCCCAAGGTCGCCGGTGACCGCCAAAGGATCCGGCGATCATGCCAGCCGCCTAACGGCCGTCGTCCTAGGCGACTGGATTCCATCGAGTCATCGGTGCCAGTAGGTGGTTCTGGGTCCAACTCGCCCTCGTCCAGCGCATATCTCCTGGCATTCCGGGAATGGAGACTCATCGTTCGTATCACGTTCGCGCCCTCTCGCTCGCCTGCTGGGTCCTACTGGTTCAGTTGCATTGGTCTCGCCCCACTGGTCCAGTTGCATTGGCTCCACCGCCGGTTTCAACTGGTTCACCACGTCGGTTGGTCTCTCCAGAGTTGTACCCCATTGTCTGACTGGCTCTGCCGCGTTGGCCGTACTGCATGGGCACTGTTGCAGTGGTCCCGTTTGCATTGGCCATGTTAGATCGAGCCTGTTTGCTACCACCTGTACATCACTAGCCATTGTCTCGCATCTGCGCCATGAGCTGTATTGACCAAAGGAACCTGTTGGGAGTAAAAGGTGCGGGTCACTGTCTCGTTGTGGTGTTGTCTCGTTGTGGTGTTGTCTCTTCGCATCGCCAACCCTTGTATTATGCTCTTGCCAGTCCAAGAAGCAGCTCCTTCTCTCGGTTGCTACGTTCTCCAGTCCGATCGGCACTGATGACGCCCTGACTCGAGGTGTGATGGCGAAGAGATCGACGACGGTTACGTGCCGTCGATCGTCGACCACCGGCGCGTTCTCCAACCGTCACGACTCGGACCCCCGTTCTCGCCCTCACGTCCTAGTCCCCATGGGCTAGGTTGTCGCACCTCAGTTGCTCGGTAAGCCGACCCACAATGACGACGAACCAGAGTCCTTAGCGTCGAATCTGGGTGGTCTTGACGTGTACCACCGCCTGGGAAAGCGGAACGAGATCACGCCGGTAATGGCGATGGATCTCCTTCTCCCGCAACCGTGCCAGCTCTCGCTCACGTTCGAGCTCAGCTCTGAGTTCGGCGACTTCAGCCTCTAACTCGATCACTCGGCGCACACCTTCGATATTGAGCCCTGCATCGGTCAGCTCGGCAATTCGCCGTAGCCGCTCGAGATCGTGTTCGCTATAGCGCCTTGAGCCGCCCCCGGTGCGGTTCGGTTCAAGCAGACCCCGTCGTTCATAGACCCGTAAGGTCTGAGGGTGCATGCCAGCGAGCTCGGCAGCCACCGAGATCACATACACCCCCCTTCCGATGGCGGCACCCTCGAAGGCGCCGCGCCTGGCCTGGCCTCCGATATCACTTGCCATCTAGCCTCTAGCCTCCTACCTTCTCTTCCCCTTTGTCCCCAAAGACCTTGTGATAGTCCTGGAGATACTTCTTCTGTCGTGCATCGAGTGCCGCCGGAACGACGATCTCTACCGTTACCAGCAGATCACCGACGGTATTCTTCTTCCTTGGGTTTGGCAATCCCCGCCCTCGGACCCTAAAGGTCTGTCCCGAATGGGTACCTGCCGGAATCTTGAGCGTCACTGGGCCAGTCAACGAGGGTGCGCTCACCGTACCCCCAAGGGCAGCATCAGCGAAGCTGATCGCAACCTTGGTGGTCAGATCAGCTCCCTTGCGACCAAAGCGAGGATCCGGATCGACGTGAACCTTCACCAGGAGGTCACCCGAGGGTCCTCCGCTCTTGCCGGGAGCACCCTTGCCACGAACCCGGATCGTCTGTTCTGGCTCCACCCCAGCCGGGATACGAACCTTCACGGTGCGAGCGCGGTGTTCGGTTCCTGTTCCCCTACAGGCGGGACAGGGATTTTCGATAATCAGTCCTCGACCATGACAGGCTGGACAGGGCTGGGAGAAGGAGAAGAATCCCTGGTTATCAGAGACCGATCCCGATCCGTTACACCGGGCACAGACCTTTGGTACCGTTCCTGGGGCGGCACCGGTACCGTTACATACAGAACATGAGGTCTCCCCGATCACCAACACCGAAGCCGTTGCCCCTGCGGCAGCGTCGGCAAAGCTGAGACGAACCTCGGCGCTCTGGTCCTCGCCACGCTTTGGGCCACTCGTCCGTTTCCCTCGATTAAAGAGGTTCCCGATCAGATCGCCAAGATCCTCCGAGTGTACATTAAAGTTTCCGTTGCCTGAAGCGTTGGAACCCATACCACCGAGGCCCGAGGCCATCGGGCCCATTCGGCGAACCTCGTCGTACTCCTTGCGCTTGGTAGCGTCACCGAGCACGTCGTAGGCGGCCGAGACCTCCTTGAACTGTTCCTCATGGCCAGCGTTCGAGTCAGGATGGTATTTTCGAGCAAGCGCTCGGTAGGCCTTGGTTATCTCCTTGTCCGTCGCCGTCGATGGAACTCCGAGGACCTTATAGTAATCCTTTTCGAACCACTCGCGCTGTGGTGGCATTCGTTACCTCCATCTCTCACGAACCGGTGACCTTCACCATCGCGGGTCGCAGAGTCTGTCCGTTCCAGCGGTAGCCAACACGAAAGACCTCGCTCACCGTCGGTTCACCGTCTCCTTCATCGTGGGCAACCGCCTCCGCCTCTTCGGGATTGAAGCGCTTGCCGAGGGGCTCGATCACCTCTAAGCCCTCCTTGGCTAGCACCTCCAAGAAGGAGGCACTGATCTGGGAGAGCACCGAGGCGACCTCGTCCGATCCTGACTCCGAGGTCGCATGAGCGAGTGCAAGTGTCAAGGTGTCAAGCGCTGGAAGCAACTTGGTCACCAACGCCCGAGATCCTGCGGCCCCAAGCTCACTCTGCTGTCTGGCGACTCGCTTTTTGTAGTTCTCAAAGTCAGCCTGGAGACGCTGCAGTGCCTCGAGATAGGAGTCCCGTTCGCGCTCAGCATCTGCGAGGGGATCGTTGATCTCAGGTTCAAAATCGAGCGCATCGAGATCGAACTCCTCCCCGGCCTCCTCTCCACGGATGGAGGGATCCTCATCAGCTTTGGCATCTAGCCCCTCATCAGACGGGTTGACCTCCGGTTCTTGATCATCTGGGGTGTTTTCACCCGTCCTGCTGGTCGCGTCCGAGCGCCCACTCCCAGAGGAGGACGCCTCTCCGTCGAAAGGCGTCTCCTCCTTAGCTCTGTCGTGCCCTTGGGCACCCTGGTGCTCGTTGGCACCCTGGGAACCCTGAGTACGGTGGGAATCGTGAGCGCTCTGGTGCTCTTCGTCGAATCTCTCATCGGCCACGCGCATCACTCCTTGGGTTCGTCGACGATCTCAGCATCGACGACATCGTCGTCACTGCCACCGGCATCGCCATCGGACCCGCTGGGCCCGGCAGTGCCATCCCCGGCTCCACTGGCAGAGGCCTGACGTGAGGCCTCCTCATAGAGCCGCTGGGTGAATCCCTGGGAAGCCGACATCAACGCATCCGTTGCGGTTTTGATGGCTGCGATATCGGTACCGTCAAGTGAGTGCTTGACTTCGTTGAGAGCCTCTGTCACCTTGTCCCGCTCCGGACCCTCAAGCTTGTCGCCCTGTTCGGCGAGGAGCTTCTCGGTCTGGTAGACGAGCGTGTCGGCGTTGTTGCGAACCTCCGCCTCCTCTTTGCGCTGCTTGTCCTCGGCGACATGGGCCTCTGCGTCGCGCATCATCTGGTCGATCTCCTCCTTGGAGAGTGCGGTCGTGCCGGTGATGGTGATGGATTGTTCCTTATTGGTTGCGCGATCCTTGGCGGAGACGTGCACGATACCGTTCGCATCGATGTCAAAGGTCACCTCAATTTGGGGAATACCACGAGGCGCTGGCGGAATTCCAACGAGTTGGAAACGGCCGAGCGTCTTGTTATAGGAGGCCATCTCGCGCTCACCCTGAAGGACATGGATCTCAACGGAGGGCTGATTATCATCAGCGGTCGTGAAGACCTCGGTCCGCTTGGTCGGGATGGTGGTGTTGCGTTCGATGAGCTTAGTCATGACGCCACCCTTGGTCTCGATACCGAGCGACAACGGTGTCACGTCGAGGAGCAGTACGTCCTTGACCTCACCTTTCAACACACCAGCCTGGATAGCCGCACCAACCGCAACCACCTCATCGGGGTTCACACCACGGTGTGGCTCCTTGCCCGTCATCTGCTGGACAAGATCCTGGATCGCTGGCATACGGGTAGATCCGCCAACGAGCACCACGTGATCGACCTTACCAACGGTGAGGCCGGCATCCTTGATCGCCTGCTCGAAGGGACCCTTGCAAGCCTGCACGAGGTCGGCGGTGAGCTCCTGGAAGCGTGAACGAGTCAGCTTCATCTCAAGGTGCTTTGGACCCTCTGACGTTGCAGAGATAAAGGGGATGTTGATCGTGGTCTCGAGCGAGGCCGAGAGCTCGATCTTGGCCTTCTCAGCCGACTCCTTGAGTCGCTGCATCGCCATCTTGTCGGCGCCGAGATCGACCCCTTCGTTATCCTTAAAGGACTTGATCATCCAGTCGATGATCCGCTGATCCCAGTCGTCACCACCGAGTTGGGTGTTACCGGCGGTGGACTTGACCTCGAAGACGCCGTCACCGATCTCAAGGACCGAGACGTCAAAGGTACCACCACCGAGGTCGAAGACGAGGACCGTCTGATCCTCGGTCTCCTTATCGAGACCGTAGGCGAGTGCGGCAGCCGTCGGCTCATTGATGATGCGAAGTACCTCAAGGCCAGCGATTTGACCTGCCTCTTTGGTGGCGGTGCGCTGCGCGTCGTCAAAGTAGGCCGGGACCGTGATAACCGCCTGGTTGACCGTGTCACCAAGGTAGGCCTCTGCGTCTCTCTTGAGTTTGGAGAGGATACGTGAACTGATCTCCTGTGGGGTGTACTTCTTGCCATCGATGTCGATGGTCCAGTCCGTGCCCATGTGACGCTTGACTGATCGGATCGTCCGATCAGGGTTGGTGATCGCCTGCCGCTTGGCGACCTCACCGACGAGTACCTCACCGGTCTTTGAGAATGCGACAATCGAAGGTGTGGTTCGCCCACCCTCCGAGTTCGGGATGACGGTAGGGTCACCCCCTTCGAGAACCGAGACGACGGAGTTCGTCGTTCCAAGATCGATGCCTACTGCTTTGGCCACTCGAGCCTCCTTATTAGCTGTTACCAAATACTTGAGTGTAAGTATATCAAGTTTTACTACATCCTACCTATCAGCTTTATTCCAAAACCTCGAAGAAAGGTCTTTGGTCCTCTCGCGACCCGCAAAGAACTGGGACTAGCTCCGCTCAGAACCCAGCCGCTTGGGCTGATCGGCCCTCGAAGACCCCCCTCGGCGGAGCCTCTCTGGAGAGCATGGCGGAGCCTCTCTGAAAAGTACGGCGGAGCCTCTTTCGAACGCATGATGGTGCGCCCTGGCAAGGCGCAGATCCACCCCCACGCTCTTGGATAGCGCATTCGCATGGAGGAAAGATAACATGAGGACAGCTGACGAGCCAGTTCGTACCTGGCTCGTGATGGCCATCACCGAGGCCCGATCCACTGAACCCCCGACGAAAACAGGCGGGTCCCTCCTGTCCTCCAACAATGGCCGGTGTCAACGGCGTTACCTATTGTCCGGGTTCCGGTATTTGCAGGGTCAAGAGACGCGCGATGCCTCCACAGCCCTCGCAAGAGAGGCATGCGCCTCCCACAAGCATCGTGTTGATCAGCGAAGTTGTGCCAAGATTCGGCGGTAGTCTCACCTGGGCCGGCAAGTGATGACCTCTCATGGTGGAGCCTTCCCGAAGAGAAGCTTCGTGACCGCGGGCCTTTATTAGACAACGATATCGCCACGCCGCTACCGTCCACACGCTAACGATACTGCCAACACCTGAGCAGAGCTCATGCCCGGGACACGCCAAAGCCCGAATGTCCCAAGTAACAGGGTGCGACCGACGATGCCCAGTCGCGACCACAGACCCAATCCACATCCCAGGCCAGTGGTTACGAACATCACCCCATAAATGCACATCACCCCATAAAATAGCAAGATCTTCGTCTCGACTTTCTGTATTTCGGCTAACATACGACCGATGAGAGCCACAGATCAGCGGGGACACAAGCGGACGCCAGCAGGCACCGCGCGTTCGCTGAGCATCCGAATCTGGCTCGTCACGATTGTGGTTCTCTCGCTCATCCTCGCAGCCTGTGACACCAACTCCACGGCACAAGTCAACTCGGCACGGGCCAAGGAGTTGCTCACCAAAGCCTATCGTGACACAATCGCAACGGGTGGCTATGCGGTTAGCGCTACTATTCACGAGACGCTGGGGCGAGAGACGTTGAAGGACACTCGACTATCAGGTCTCGTAACCACCGACCCACCTGCCGCACAACTCGAGCTGCCAACGTCGCACGGTAGAACGCAAGAACAACTCACTATCGGTGACACCCAGTACATGCCGGACCCGTCCACACCGCACTCCGACCGTGTGACCCAGTGGCTCGCCTTCGCAATACCACCACAAGCATCGCTCGCCAACCCCAGCACCATGAACTCCACGAGGACGCTCGCCCCCTTGCCGTTCCTCATCAACCCCGCCATCGGTCAGATCCGCGAGGTTGGCCAAGCACAGGTGAATGGCACCCCCACCATTGAGTTCCAAACTCAGGTGCAAGAACGACTCGAGGAACCACCCCCAGTACCGAGCAGTGGAAACTCCATCGGGCCTCCCATCACGAAGGCACTCACCCATGTCATCCTCTCGATCTGGGTCACCCAAGGTGCAAAGCCACTTATCAAGCAGCTCGAGATCGCCCAACAGGCAACACCGTACCACGAAAAGCTCACAACAACCACCATCACGACACTCTCTGGCTATGGGGCAAGGCCCTCAATCACCCCACCACCGATCGCATCGGTGACCACTATGTCCCAAATTGTCGGATTACTAACTACTCCAGGACAAACTCCACTAATGCTCCTAGCAGGACCCCCGCTTACTCCGAACCCAATCCTCACCCCGATGAAGACCTATACCAATGCCGTCCCGGTGGAAGAGATCACTACGGTCAATAATCAGGCGCTCGTCCTTGATGAAAGGACCGACCAAGGGAGTGAGTTGGTTCGGTTTGATCCGGTAAACGGTGCCGTCGAAGCCCAGGCACGGCTCCCCGTTATCGAGGCGACAACCTACGCAGACGGGGAGCTTTGGGTATTGGCCTCTCCACCCAGTCAAAAGAACGCCTCCATCGTCGAGGTACTCAATCCTGACACGCTTACGATGCTCTATCGACGCACCCTCTCTGTAACGCCCAACCTCGCGGCGGACGCCGCCTCTATCGCGGTGGTAGACAAGAGAGTCTGGATCTCCACCACGAGGGGTATCGTTGGGCTAGACGCTGATCTGCGCCACCGGACTTCCATCACCATCGCGCGCCCTGCGACGCTGTCGATTGAGGTCGCAGGCTCTGTCAATGGCAGCGCTTTGTTGACGTCGCTCTGTGGAGATGGAGGTTCCGCCGTCACGGTCCAGGTGCGAAACCCAACCACTGGCGACCTCGTCTCCTCATTGACAACCGGGTTGGGAGGAATCGGCGGTGCTGCGATGACCCCTATCACTAACCGTGTCTGGCTCCGTGTTGCCACCGGGATGGGGGGAACCCTTGGCTTTGTCAACCTCACACCAGGTAACCCTCCAACCCTGTCACCAGGCAGACCGCTCAAAAATGAGACCGGAATCCATGATCCACCGTTCCCAAACACGCTTCGAGTCAGCGTCGCCGGTTCCACGGTGTTCGCCTACGACCCCGATAACAACGTCCTCGAGTGCCGCAATGGGGAGACCGGGTCGCTGCTCGCCGTGACTCGCAGCCTCGAAGGCGTCACCACGCTCACGAGTCTCACCCACGATGAGATTGCGGCAACTCTCGGCACTGGTGAAGTCATTATCGCCAAGATCAGCTCAGTCTGCCTCGGCTAGCTGACACTCCACTCAGGTGCTCAGGTTGCCTCGGGGCCACATTGTTCGTTAGGCTTGAGGGCTATGGCTACCCTGATCCTCCTCCGTCACGGACAGAGCACGTATAACCAAGAGAACCGCTTCACTGGTTGGGTTGATGTTGACCTCACGGCAACGGGCTACCAAGAGGCTAAGAGGGCCGGAGAACTTCTGCGCGATGCTGGACTCCTACCCGACATCGTCTTGACCTCGGTACTGAAGCGTTCGATCTACACCACCGACGAGGTCCTCAAGGTGCTTGATCGCTCATGGGTGCCCGTCGAGAAGACCTGGCGGCTCAACGAGCGTCACTATGGAGGACTCTCGGGACTCAACAAGGCAGAGACGGCCGAACGCTTTGGGGCGGAGCAGGTGAAGATCTGGCGAAGGAGTTACGATGTCCGGCCACCGGAGACCTCTGAAGAGGAGCACCGGCACTTCGTGAGCGATCCGCGCTACCGAGGCCTCAAAGCGACCGACGTTCCCTACACCGAGGCCCTCGCCGACGTGTTGGTCCGCGTCATGCCCTACTGGGAGGAACGAATGATACCTCTTCTTAAAGAAGATCAGGCGATCCTCGTCAGCGCCCATGGAAACTCCCTGCGCGCCATGGTCAAGTTCTTAGAGTCGATCCCTGACGATGAGATCGTCGAGTATGAAATCGCCAACGGCGAACCCATCGTCTATGAACTCGACACCCAGCTCAAGGTATCGTCAAAGACCGTCCTGTAGCTCCACAGACTCATCAACTCTGGGCGTTCGAGCCAGGCACCCGATCCGGAGTCAGCCCTGGTCCAATCATGAGCAACTCCAGAGGATACGGTCACCTTATTCATGGCGACTGAGACTTTGTCGTCCTATTCTCGACGAATTGTTATTTGTGCTTAGGCCCCACCTTTGTATGTCACCACCGCTCAGAAGTTCACATTCGAGTTGTCGATTGGGAGTGAGGCGTGCTTGTCCTACGCCGTAACCGGTGACGCCTCCACGATGACGTTGTCGGCATAGGAGCCTCCCACGCCGGGGACCTCCGTGAAGGGGCCACCACAGGTCACAAGAGCAAGGGTTGGGGGACCCTGGTTGGTGAAGAGCTGGGGGTGAGCCA
>NZ_DAHVNP010000082.1 GCF_027319265.1 Ferrimicrobium sp.
TCTCCCTAGAGGGTTGAGGCCAATTGGAGTGGTTGGGATACTTGGTGGGATAGGGACTCATCCGCTTTCGCACGACACGGGGATTGGAGCGCAAGCGTCGCTTTGGTAGTACCTGGTCAAGTATTTGACAGGTGGCACGGCTGAAGGCTTCAGCGAGGACCTCTGGGGGAAAAACCCGGACTCATGAGCGCGCTGGTGCGAGCGCATCCGGAGAGATCCAAGAAACGAGAGCGATAGCGGGTCCCCTCTAGAGGATGCAGAGACATCATCCATGAGCTCTCTGATACCAACGTGCAGGGCTAACATCCCCCAGATCTCCTGGTAGACAAGCTCTGGGGATTGTGACCGGAGCACCCTTCGTGCCTCGAACTGGTGGGTCTTTAGTTCATCAAAGGCCGATTCGATCTCCCAACGCTTTGCATAGAGTGCGGCCAGCTCGTGAGCTGGTGCGATCTCAGGATCAGTGATCGAGCAAAAGAGCCGGTAGAACAGATCAGGGTCCTCACCTTCGGTGATGTGATACTGGAATGACTCGTACCATCATTGAATGTCTCTTTCCCCTGTCCTTGTGGTGATAGACATTGCCAAGGTAGGAACCATCCTCGAGTTCGGCGACTGTTTCAATACGATAGTTAACCTTTGCTCGCCATAAGAGTTGGGCACCCGTGCTAGCTACTTGCTGTGAGAGATCATAGGAGAAGAACCCACGATCACCAAGACAGAGCATCCCTGGTTTGAGTTGATCGATCACACCTTGGGCCAATACCTGCTCAGCAGTGCTATAGGGACCGACGTTGGCCGCAAAGATCGTATGGGTGCCACACTCTAGGAGACCGACGATTCTTGCTTTGGCATAGGCGGCTTCCCCGAGAGGGGTGGTTGGCTTTGCAAAGTGAGCAAGGTTCTCGGCAGAATCAGCGACGCTCAGGCTCGTTCCGTCGATCGCAACAAGACGTAACCCCCGATAGAAGGCACCCGCATCACCAGGTACTGCCAGAGGCTTTGCAACTGCCTCGTAGAGCCGCTTCATGGGTTCGGCTCCCAAGCGTAGGCGAGCCTTAAAGATCGCCACCTTCGAGGGAACACTCCAAGTGGACCTGAACTGATCTGCCCAACGAAGTCCCTCGCTTAAGTGACGCATGACCTCCTCATAGGAGTCCTGGGGATAGAGCGAGAGAGCCAGGATGTAATAGATCATCACCCGTGATGGGAGGAGTCGGATGCGCTGTTGGACTTTACCCGTTGTTGGACTTTACCCGTTGAGCTGAGTATCGAATCGATGAGCTCTCTCGAGAAGGTACAGGTGAGAACTCCGATCGAGAGATGATCGGTCAGTCGTGAATCCTCTGGTTGTTTTCTCCACCCGGGTCTTGGCATCAGCATCTCCCGAAACCCAGTAGAGCATAGATGTGGTACTAAGTTAACGGTATTGATCTCTAACCATAATATCACTCGCGCCAACGATACGCTAGTCTCGTGCGCTTTGAATGCGGGAGTGAAGTACGCATTACACGCAGATTCATCAACACATTTGCACCTTTTTGTTGTCAGGAATAGAATGATGCGATTGGTGGTGGCAAATAAGTCCGGCGATGCAACAAGTAAGCCGGGTGTGTTATCTGTTGTGGCACTGCTTGGCTAGGGGGCTATATGGACACTGCAGCGTCTGATCGATCATTCTTGGTCTGCCCTACTATTGTGCGCAGGGTTTCGTTGATTGCTTTGATTGCAACCTACTTGCTGGTTGTCCTAGGAAGTACCGTTCGTGTGACACACTCGGGGATGGGCTGCCGGAGCTGGCCACTATGTAATGGACATCTAGCACCAATAGATAACTTTCACTCCGCGATGGAGCAGTTCCACCGCTACATCGCGGCAATAGTGAGCGTTCTGGTGTTTTACACTGGTTATCTCGCCTGGCGTCATGCGCGACATTTGCGGAGCGTCTTCGTGCCGGCTCTCATTTCCTGCGGGATCATTCTCGTGCAGGTCGTGCTTGGAGCCATTACCGTCCTGACTCACAACGCCCCGATAACGGTCGGCATGCATCTCGTCACCGGCCTCATCGAACTTGGCATCGTTACCGTGGTCGCTACCGCTGCCTTCATCGCGCCTACACGTGCAACCGGTGGACCAACTCATACGACTGACAGCTATATGCTCCGTTTGGCGATCACGGGTGTTCTCGCTACCTTGGCCATAATCATAACTGGAGCTTTCGTGGTCGACTCAGGGGCGGCAAAAGCCTGTCCCGGTTGGCCGGTGTGTTCCTTCAATGCCGCACCTGCCCGCTTGATTGTTGCCCAGTTTCTACATCGAGGGATGGTAGCTATCGGTGGCTTGGCCATCGCCGTCGTTCTGCTTCGAGCCTGGAGGAACTGGCGTTCACTTGGTGCCGGTCCGTTGATCGTATTCGACGCAACCATGTTTTTGGTCCAGGTAGTTGCCGGTGCGTTTTCGGCGGTTCTCAAGGCACCTCCAGGTGTACAAGATCTTCATTTAGCCATTGGTGCGATTTTCTGGATGGGCATGGTAGCACTTGCTACCTTCGGATGGGTGCATAAACCGGACCATAATGGAATAAATGGCTCTCCTGACATCCATGTGGATGTCCCAGCCCCTAGGTCCAGCCCCTAGGTCCAGTTCAACGGGTTTATCTGAGTCAGATACGGCAGAACTACCTATGAACTGGATGCCTTTGGCGCGCTCGGAGAGATTCGAACTCCCAACCTTCTGATCCGTAGTCAGATGCTCTATCCGTTGAGCTACGAGCGCTAGCAGGAAACATACTAGTTTACCGGTCACCAGGGCGGGCCGGTGTTTCACTGGCAACCGAATCGATCTGGAGTATGATCCCGCATAGTTGGGCAAGTTGGCCCATATCGCGGCGAAAGCCAGTCAATGGATGAACCCCTGTTCTTTCGTGTGGTGCGAGGTGACCGGGCGGTCAGCACGTACCATGGATACGTGTCAGAAGAGATCTCCCTGCCAGTCTTCGAAGTTCAGACGACGACGGACGAGGCCACGGTGAGCCTTGCTCTCCGTGATCAGCTTGTCGCCTCGAATTTGACTCCATGTGTCAAGATTCAGGCCGGGTGCCAATCCAAGTACTACTGGAACGGGAGCTGGCAGAACGCCGATGAGTACGTGATCACCGCTCTTACACTTGAGACTCATCTAGGACATCTTGTATCGATTATTAAGTCAGCACATAACTATGTCAACCCCGAGGTCATTGCCCGCCCTATTGTGGTGTTATCGAAGGAGTATGCAGACTGGGTCCAGGATGTTCTTCTTGAGCTGCAGGCGGGTCGGTCGTGAGCCTCCGCGACGAAGAGAGGATGCGTCGGTGTTTAGCGCTCGCCAGGAGCGCTGATCAACGTGATGAGGTCCCGGTAGGTGCGATCGTTGTCATTGGAGGCGAGGTCGTCGCAGAGGCCCATAACGAGACGGTCGCTCAACAGAGTTCCTTGGCGCACGCCGAGCTTCTTGCCCTCCAAAGAGCCCAGCTAGAGGTGGGAGATCGTTATCTGTCAGACGCTGAGGTGTACGTAACGTTAGAGCCGTGCGCCATGTGTGCGGGGGCTCTTGTGCTCGCGCGAGTTCGCCGCCTCATTTTCGCCGCCCGCGATCCCAAGGCGGGTGCGTGTGGGTCACTCTACAACCTCTGTGTAGATCCGCGTCTCAACCATGAGATCGAGGTAGTGTCAGACATTCTCGCTGAAGATGCTGGCGCCGTGCTGCAAAGCTTCTTTCAACGGCGTAGATCGAGCTGATTTCCCGTAAACTGGTTTCGGCTCGGAGGGATGCGAGAGTGGCCGAATCGGGCGGTCTCGAAAACCGCTGTACCCGCAAGGGTACCGTGGGTTCAAATCCCACTCCCTCCGCCACCCTCTTGCCGAGTTGGATGTTCATGAGGCGTGTGCTGGCCCTGCCCACTACGCTTGGTGAGCCAACGGTTGATCCCCATCGCGTTGGCGTGGACGCCACTTAAGGTCAAGAGGCGGTCGCGGGCCAGAGGATCAAGATCTTTCAGATCTGGAACGAACGCCTCCTCAAGCGCTGTTTCGATCTCGCGTCCGTCATGCATCGCTTGTTCTGCCACCCGACACCAGTCACGAAGAAGGTCCTTGCCTTCGTCGAGGATGTCGACCGCATTGGCAAATCGACCGTAGTGGGCAAAGGCGAGGTGCGATGGAGTGCGAGACTTCATTGCGTCCAAACTCCGAGTTGCTAGCTCAAGATCAAAGTCAGGAGGTGGGGTCGCGGGCCAGAGGATTCCCACCTCTGGTAACTTCACTCCAACCGCATCCCCACAGAACATTGTCCCCGTGGGTTCATGCCAAAGGGATAGATGGTGTTTGGCATGGCCAGGTGTCAAGAGCGCCTCAAGATGCAATCCCTTGGTGATCTGAATGGTGTCACCCTCCTCCACGGCGATGATTCGGTCGGCGGGAGTCGGATCCAGGCGCCCGTAGAGCGAATCGAGGAGAGGCCCATAGACCCTCGATGCTGAGTCGATCAAGCGTGTCGGGTCGGCGAGGTGCCGGGCTCCGTTTGGGTGAACGTAGACCTTCGCATTTGGGAATGCTCGGGCGATGTCGCCGACACCTCCTGCGTGGTCGAGATGGATGTGGGTGAGCACGACAGCAGCAAGGTCCGAGGGGCTAATGCCAAGGTTGTTGAGTTCCGCGATGAGTAGGGGAGCACTGCTCTGTGAGCCCGTCTCGATCAAGACAGGACTTTCACCGGTAACGAGATAGCCAGCAGTGATGTGTTCCCAGCCGCCGAGTTGGGTATCGATCTCAACGATATTGTCCGCGATAAGTTCAGCCATACCAGAGCAGCCTAGCTCCATCGAGAAAGCCTGTTTACGGCACACACCCCTCTGTGGAGACCCGATGTTGCGGCTCGGTGAGGGCCTCATGGACCTCCTTGGCTACTGCTGGTGCGGCGAGCGCGAAACCAACATAGTTATTGGTAGTGGACCGGGAAAACACCACGCCGAGCACTTGGCCGGCAGAATTGACTAACGGTCCACCGGAGTTACCGGGTCGGACGATCGCGTCGATCTCATAGACCAGGCGTGTCGTCAGGCCCTTGTTGTAGATGTCGCGCCCAGTGGCGTCAAAGCCTGCCATGATTCCGGCAGACCCATACGTCAGTGGACCACCCTCGGGATAGCCCAGCACAACCGCCTGGGTGCCACGTGGCTGAACTTGGGTATCAAAGTGCAAGACCGGAGCCTGTAGCCCGGGGACCTTCAACACCGCTAAATCGAGATGCGGGTTGTACCAGATAACCGTTGCTGCGAGTTGTGAACCATTCTGGATCACATAGGTACTTGGTTCGCCCGCCACGACGTGTGCGTTGGTCGCTACATAGCCAGGTGCAACCACAAAGGCTGAACCCTCCTGGATCTCCGAACAGGCGAGGCCCTCGACCTTGAGCACCGAGGCCGAGACCTTTGCCTCGATCGCTTTGACCTCAGTAGATGTTGGTAGCGGCACTGGACCAGCCAACGCCGGTGGGATCGAAGCAAAGACGGGAGGAAAACCAGCCGTGGAAAAGAGTGCGTCAACCTGAGCGAAGACGCTTGGAGCGGGAGGGAGAATTTCATCGAGAGCCTGAACAATTCTTGAGCCCGAGACCTCGGAGGAGAGTGCTTGGAAGGGCGCATTGAGGGCCAGTGCGGCGACGATCCATACGATCAACAAGGTCGCCGCGATGGAGACGATGACGCCTGCACCGCCGTCGATCTTTCCAAGATGGAAACGGTCGAGTTTCCTGCTGATCCTGCTGCCGAGACTCCTGCCCAGCGCCGAGGTGATCGATGCGAGCCCAAAGAGAATCACGAGCGAGATGAACGTGCGTACGATGCCGACTGGAAGTGGTGCGGCCGCGTAGGGCGCGATCACCGCACCGGCGAGAAGTCCAACCCAAAACCCGATGTAGGAGCCGAGTTGGATGGTTGCGCCTACCTTCAGCCCTCGAGCAGCGGAGAACGCGACGAGAGCGAGGATGACCAGATCCACGAGGTTGAAGCCGAAGATGGCACCTAAGAACGGGGTTGACACTTACCGCTTTACCTCGACACAGAACTGCACAAGGTATCAGTGTAGGTTCTCAACTCCCCAAAACAACTGAAAAGATCTTCGACGTTCGGCCTCGGTACCGGGTCTGTTGCATGCGAACCCGTCTCTGGGTGGCGAGGATGCGCCCATGATCGAGGGGGTTCAGCGATCTTTCAACGGAGAAAGATCTTGAGGGTGGCTCGACGGCTATCGTGCCCTATGATGAATTGCCTACGGGTCAATGGGGTCCCTTCTGCCGTACAACACGAGAGAGGTCCGCCAGGTGTTACCGACCCCAATGCCACCGCTGTACCCCCGAGGTCTAGAGCACGACGCCTGTGGGATTGCATTTCTTGCCGATCTCCATGGGAAGGGTTCGCACAAGCTCATCCAGATGGGACTTGACGCGCTCGTCAATCTCGAACATCGTGGCGCGAAGGGTTCTGACCCTGATACCGGGGATGGCGCAGGTATCCTCATTCAGAACCCTGACGTGTTTTGGAGACGTGATCGGGAGCTGCCGACAGCGGGTGCCTATGTTACTGGTCTTCTGTTCCTTGATGGCGACAGAGCGGAACTACTTGCGCAGCTGCAACAACTCCTCGATCAATCAAGTTGGCGGATTATCGATCGTCGTGAAGTACCCCGCAACCCTCAGATCCTCGGTGCTGGCTCGCAAGCCTGCGAACCCGACATGGTGCAGTTGTTTTTGGAGGATCGTCAAGGAACGACGGGAATACAACTCGAACGCAAGGCTTGGCTCTTGCGTCGCAAGATTGAGCAATCGATACCAGAGCTGTACTTTCCGTCGCTGTCGGGTCGTACCTTTATCTACAAGGGAATGCTTTCTGCCCCTCAGGTACAGCAGTATTTTCTTGATCTTCAGAATGATCAGCTTTCAACGGGTATTGTGTTGGTTCACTCTCGCTTCTCGACCAACACGTTCCCGTCGTGGAGACTTGCACAACCCTTCCGCATGATCGCGCACAACGGCGAGATCAACACCATCGACGGCAATCGCAACTGGATGCGAGCTCGAGAATCGCAGTTATCCTCAGAGTTAGTTGAAGGCGATATCGCTGATGCCTTCCCACTTGTCGATGTGTCCGAGTCCGATTCGGCTTCGTTGGATGGCGTCTTCGAGATGCTTGCCCTCCACGGTCGCTCCCTCCCGCACGCCATCATGATGATGATCCCTGAGGCATGGGAGGCCAATACCTCGATGGATGCCAGGGTTCGCGACTTCTACCGATTCCATGCCTCACTGATGGAGCCTTGGGATGGGCCAGCAGCAGTGGTCTTCACCGACGGAGAGATGGTGGGTGGGGTGCTCGATCGCAACGGCCTTCGTCCTGCGCGCTACTGGATCACTGACGAAGGAATTGTCGTGCTCGCCTCCGAGGTCGGCGTGATCGACATCCCATCCTCGTCGGTGGTCGCGCGTGGAAGGTTGGAACCAGGCAGAATCTTCCTAGTGGACACCAGCAAAGGGACCATACTTGACGACGCTGAGGTCAAGGAGTCACTCGCCACGATGCGACCATGGGGTGACTGGCTGCGCGAGCATCAAGTCTCGTTGAGTTCGCTGCCGCCGCGGTATATGTTGGTTCCCCAGCACGGATCGGTTGTGCAACGCCAGCAGTTGTTTGGCTATACCGAGGAGGAGCTGCGCCTCATCGTCTTGCCGATGGCTACTCAGGGTCAGGAGCCCATCGGTTCGATGGGCTCAGACACACCCCTGGCAGCTCGCTCGCGGCTCCCCCGGCCCTTCTTTGACTTCTTCTATCAACGTTTTGCCCAGGTAACCAACCCCCCACTTGATGCGATTCGGGAGGAGTTGGTTACCTCGTATGAAGGGGTGATCGGGCCCGAGAAGAATCTGCTTGAGCCTGGGCCGGCGTCAGTGCGCCAGATACATCTTCCGCACCCAGTGATCGATAACGATGAACTCGCCAAACTCATCTATATCAATGACGATGGTGAGTACCCGGATTTGAATGCAAAAGTTATCGATATCCTCTATCCCGTCGGGGAGGGTGCAAAGGGACTCCAAAAAGCACTTGCCACTATCCGGGTAGCCGCTGAGGAGGCGATTCGGGATGGGTTCGCGGTGGTGATTCTTTCGGATCGCCATGCCGACTGGGAACACGCTCCGATCCCGTCGCTCTTGGCGGTATCCGCGATTCATCACCATCTTGTGCGCGCCAAACTACGCACTCAGGCTGGGTTGGTGATCGAGTGTGGCGATGCGCGAGAAGTTCACCACTTTGCAGCCCTTATTAGTTTTGGTGCTGCGGCGGTCAATCCCTATCTCGCGTTCGACTCCATCGTTGACCTCATCCGTGAGGGTGTGTTGCCCGATATCGCTCCGCGGGTGGCGGTCCGTAACTACGTGAAGGCGGCCACCAAGGGGATTATCAAGATTATGTCGAAGATGGGAATCTCGACGATCGGTTCGTACACCGGTGCGCAGATCTTTGAGATCTACGGCCTCAGTCAAGAGGTCGTCGACGAATACTTTCCTGGGGCTCGCTCACCCATGGGGGGAGCTACTCTCGTGGAGATCGCCGATGTGGTGGCGGCCCATCACCATCGGGCCTACACCCAACACCCTGAGGAGTTCGCCCATCAGAATCTGGCAACGGGGGGCCAATATCAGTGGCGTCGTGATGGTGAGTACCACCTCTTCAACCCGGAAACAGTCTTTCTGCTCCAACACTCGACGCGCAAAAGGCGACAAGATGTGTTCCGGCGGTATACCTCACTGGTAGATGACCTTGGTCGACGTGCGAATACTCTTCGAGGGCTTTTGGAGCTTCGGTCAGATGGTGTTCAACCGATTCCAATTGAGGAGGTTGAGTCGGTCAAGTCCATTATCAGTCGATTCTCTACGGGGGCTATGTCCTATGGGTCGATCTCACAGGAGGCTCATGAGACGCTGGCGATCGCCATGAATCACCTTGGGGGACGCTCCAACACCGGCGAGGGTGGAGAGGATCCCGAGCGATCAAAACCAGCGCCGGACGGCACCGATCGGCGTTCCAGGATTCGTCAAATCGCTTCGGGTCGCTTCGGGGTCTCGATTGAGTACCTGAGTGCGGCCGATGATATCCAGATCAAGATGGCCCAAGGGGCAAAGCCAGGAGAGGGTGGGCAACTCCCGGGCGAGAAGGTCTATCCTTGGATCGCCAAGACGAGAAACTCCACCCCGGGAGTTGGCCTGATCTCTCCACCTCCTCACCATGACATCTACTCGATCGAAGATCTCGCGCAACTCATCTATGACCTGAAGTCAGCCAATCCTAGGGCGCGAGTGCATGTCAAGCTCGTCTCAGAGGTCGGAGTGGGAACGGTTGCTGCTGGGGTGGTCAAAGCCCACGCCGACGTTGTCCTCATCTCAGGCGGAGATGGTGGCACCGGTGCCGCACCGCTGAACTCCCTCAAACATGCGGGAGGGCCGTGGGAGCTGGGGCTAGCTGAGACGGTGCAGACGCTTGTCGTTAATGGACTTCGCGATCGAGTAGTCGTACAAGTTGATGGGCAACTCAAGACCGGTCGCGATGTCATCGTCGCCGCTCTCCTTGGTGCTGAGGAGTATGGGTTTGCAACGGCTCCGCTCGTGGTGTCCGGTTGCATTATGATGCGCGCCTGCCATCTCGACACCTGTCCCGTGGGCATCGCTACGCAGAACCCCGAGTTGCGGAGCAAGTTCACCGGAAAGCCCGAGTTTGTCGAGACATTTTTTGAGTATATTGCCGAGGAGGTGCGTGCCTATCTCGCTCAACTTGGGCTTCGCACGCTCGATGAGGCGATTGGCCGTGCGGACCTCCTGCAACCACGTGACGCCTCGGCGGCTCAACTGTTAGGACTCGACCGGCTGACCTATCGCAAGGAAGGAGCGCCGCGCCGATTTCGTCCTGGATCTCAGGAAAACATCCTGAAAAACAGCATGAATGCACAAATTGTTGAGGCGGTCGAGCCACGGCTCGACAGGTCAGGATCAATTCGATTACAGTATGAGATCCACAACACTGACCGTGCCGTCGGCGCGACCCTGGGCGATCTCATCACGCGACGGTATGGTACCGACTATCTGCCACCTGATACCGTCTCGTTGGTCTTTGATGGCTCAGCCGGACAGAGCTTTGGGGCCTTTGTCCCCCCTGGCATCACCATGGAGCTTCGTGGTGACGCGAATGATTATGTGGGTAAGGGTCTCTCAGGGGGGCGTCTCGTCATTGCTCCTCCGATGTCCGTTGGCGTGGTGGCAGAGAAGGCGGTCGTCATCGGCAATGTTGCCCTGTATGGGGCGACCAAAGGAGAACTCTTTGTCCACGGTCGGGCGGGAGAACGTTTTGCAGTCCGTAACTCAGGTGCGAGTGCGGTTGTTGAGGGTGTCGGCGACCATGGATGTGAGTACATGACAGGGGGTGTTGTGGTGATTCTCGGCAGTATTGGACGCAATTTCGCGGCTGGGATGTCGGGTGGTCTGGCCTTCATCTGGGATCCTACGGGAAAGGCTGCCACCAGAGTGAATCAGGAGATGGTTGACCTCGATCCAATTGACGAGGAACAACAGTCGCTGTTGAAAGATCTACTCGAACGACATGCTCGCTTGACGGGGTCTGCGAAGGCGTCCTCAATCTTGGCGGCACAAGGTGGTTGGTTGCGCAGTTTCGTCTGTGTCTACCCAAAGGATCTTAAACGCGTCGTTCTCCAGGATCGAGCTCACCGTCGCCAAGGCGCCCGCTACGCGATCACGACACTCGATCGGGGGTACTGATGGCGGCTGACCCAAGAGGCTTTCTCAAATTCACCCGTCGCAATCCAGTACGCCGTCCGGTAGCGCTTCGCCTGAGGGATTGGAATGAGGTCTACGCCGAGGATGATGTCGCTGAACAGATCGTGCAAGCACAGCGGTGTATGGACTGTGGTATCCCATTCTGCCACCGAGGATGCCCCTTAGGGAACTTGATTCCTGAATGGAATGAACTGGTTGGCAAAGACCGATGGGCGAGTGCTGCTGAACGTTTACATGCGACAAATAACTTCCCAGAGTTCACTGGACGTCTCTGTCCGGCTCCCTGCGAGACGGCCTGCGTTCTTGCCTTGAATCGAGACGCGGTCACCATTGAATATATCGAGAAATCGATTAGCGAGATGGCCTTTGCTCACGGTTGGGTCGAACCGATTCGGGTGGCACACCCTACGGGTTACAAGGTAGCGATCGTTGGATCAGGACCCGCTGGATTGGCCGCAGCGCAGCAGCTCGTTCGTGCAGGACACGCGGTGACGGTCTTTGAACGTGCTGATCGGATCGGCGGACTTTTGCGTTATGGGATACCGGAGTTCAAAATGGAGAAGGCGATCCTTGATCGCCGGCTAGCGCAGTTGACGGCAGAAGGTATCGTATTCTTCCCGAACACTACGGTCGGTCGCGATCTCTCGTTTGCACAGTTACGAGCCGATTTTGATGCCGTCGTTCTCGCGCTGGGTGCTACTCGTCCACGTCTCATTGCGGTACCAGGTAGTGAAGGGGCCGGTATTCTCCCTGCCATGGAGTACCTACCCCATGCGAATCGTGCTGTGCATGATCGTTCCTATGAACCTCCAATCGTGGCGACAGACAAGCGGGTGGTAATTCTCGGTGGAGGTGATACTGGGGCCGACTGCTTGGGCACTGCACTGCGACAGGGAGCGAAAGAAGTTATCCAGCTGGAGATCATGCCGCGACCGTCAGATAGCCGTCCAGAGACCGCGCCTTGGCCAATGTATCCGCCGCTCTTCCGGATCTCCTCGGCCCACGAAGAGGGGGGAGACCGCGTCTTTGCTCGAGAGACAGTTCAATTCGAGCTCAATGCATCGGGTCAGGTGACTGCTCTCATCACTGCCGAAGTGGCAATGAGCGAAGACGGCAAACTTCAGCGAGTACCTAGTACCGAGCGTCGTATTGAGGCGGACCTCGTACTGTTGGCGATGGGCTTTCTTGGACCAGATCTATCGATGTTTGATCTCGCACAACGGCCAGCTCTTTCGGAACGGGGAACCATCCAAGTCGATGACTGCTTTGTTACCTCGCTGGAAGGAGTCTTCGCTGCTGGAGATGCTCGTCGTGGACAATCACTGATTGTCTGGGCCATTGCTGAGGGGCGATCGGTGGCGTACCACGTCGATGCCTACCTGATGGGTAACAGTGACCTCGGTTGTCCGATCGCGCCGGATACCGCGGCATTGACTATCATGTAGGAGATGCGCTCGTAGCTCAACGGATAGAGCACCTGACTTCGGATCAGGCGGTTGGGAGTTCGAATCTCTCCGAGCGCGCAAGTTCTCCCAGTTCAGAGGTGGTAACTTCTCTGAACCCAAGCTAAGATCCCTCTCAACCCAACACAAAACCCAACATTTGTCACGGGAGGTGTCCATGGCAGGGTCGATTCGTTTGAGAAGACCACCCAACGTGTGGGAGCTAAGGATCTTTGTTGGCAGGGATCCCTCAGGTAAGATCAGGCACCGCTACTTCACCTTCGTTGGCCCAAAGCGAGATGCCGAACGTGAACTCGCTCGCCAGTTGCTCCTCTTAGATGAGATTCCAGAACCCGTCTCTGAGGGATCGAAGTGGGGAAAGCGAACAACCTTTAACGATGCGATCGCAGCCTGGAAGGCAAACGGTTGGGAAGATCTCTCACCCAAAACACAACTGAGCTATCAACAACTCTGGGATAGCCATATCCGCGATCGCATCGGCGAAAGACCCATTGCCCAAACGGGGATCTACGAAGTCGAGCAGTACTTTCGTGAACTCTCAGATCATGGGCTCGGTGAGTCTGGGATCAGACAGGTCAGGGCCATCCTGCATCGAGCCTGCAAGCTCGCTGGCAAGTGGTCCAATGGCATGATCCCCAACCCCGTCTCTGGAGCTGAACGTCCCAAGGGCCATCGTCGTGAACCAGTTCGTGCCCCGAGTGTCGAAGAGGTGCGAGCAATTCTTGCAACCCTTGCCAAAGGGGATGACCTTCGGCTCTATGTCTTTGTCCGCCTAGCGATTGCGACCGGGATGCGACGGGGTGAGATTGGGGCACTCAGACTCAATGACATCAACTTTGTGACTGGGGAGCTCCGAGTCGATGAGGGAGTCGTCATTGGGGCCGGTGGGATCTCGGTGAAGGCTCCAAAGACCAAAGTATCGGTGAGAAAACTCTCGGTCGATGCCAAGACCCTTGGACTCTTGGCACAACTGAGAGACGAACAGCTCGACCTTGCCACACGAGCAGAATGTGAACTAGGCGAGGATGCGTTCTTGTTCTCGTTTGTTCCAGGAGGTACGACCCCACCGTATCCCGATGTGTTCACGAAGAACTTCGCAAGCTTTAGAGCTCGTCACGGAATCGCTCCGGACATCCATCTGCACTCATTCCGTCACTTTGCCGCCACGGTCTTAGATTCCGTCGTGAGTGAGCGCCAGAAACAGGCTCGGATGGGGTGGTCTACCACCCATATGGCTCGCCATTACACCGATGCAGTCGGCGAAGAGGACCAGCGTGCTGCCGAGAGGATCGGGGAGATTCTGCGGTGAGAAGACCGATCTAGGCGAGGTCGCCGTTGATGAGCGTGTTGAAATTCTCTATACAACTATCAAGGGCCCAGGTCCCCTTCGCGCGAGCTTGACGCTCGCGCTTTGGGGCCCCGGCCCTCGGTTTATCTCCACGTGTAGCCGTGCTAGGCGACCGCATTTCCTCGACCCTGGAGGGCCTTGCGTCCGGGGAGCATCGAGAGTCGATCGTCCGTGAATCGATGCTCTCGCTTCTCGCATCTGGACGGCCTTAAAGAACGCATCCGATTGCTAGCTCCTTGACTCCTTCGCTTGGCCCAGGTGCTTTGCACCCTACCGTCGATCCGTGCTGGCTCCAAGCCCTGAAATGTACTCGTTGCACTCCGGGCTATTACGCCAGCTCGTCTCTCCGGTTGCATCGGGTGCATCACCTGAACCAAACGAAAGAGAAACAAGATGGCTACCGATCACTGATCCCTACTTGCCCAACTCGCCCACGGTGTCGCAGAGCTTGGAACATCATGGGCCTGGCAGAACTATCTTTCATCTCAAGCTCGCTTTCATACCTATAGTCCGAAGAACGTCATGCTCATCGCCTTACAACGCCCCGACGCTACCCGAGTCGCAGGGTTTAACAACTGGGGCCAACTCGGCCGCGGTGTCAAGCGCGGCGAGAAAGCGATCTATATCGTGGCCCTGTTGATCTACCGAGATAAGAATGAAGACGCAGATCCCGAGATCCGAGGGTTTCGCTGGGTACCAGTCTTTGACCTTTCTCAGACCGAAGGTGATGATCTCCCAGTGGCGGCCCACAAGCTAATCGGTACAGATTCCGCTCAGCTCTCTGAACGACTCGAAGCAGTCGCGAGTGCCCAAGGCTTTCTGGTCAGTCGGCAAGAGCTCCCGGCAGAGATCAACGGTCTGTGCCGTCATGACACGCGAGAGATTCTCATCTCACCGGCGAACTCTCCACTACATCAGGTCAAGACCCTTGGAAGGCCCATGAACTCGCCCATGCGATCTTGCACGAGGGGGAGAGCAATCGACCCCTCGCAGAACTTGAAGCTGAGTCGGTCGCCTTTGTCGTCTGTGGAGCCCTCGGCGTTGACACTGGTGAGTACTCCTTTGGTTATGTCAGCTCCTGGGCTGGTGGATCTGAGGAGGCAATCCGTGCCATCCACTCAACAGCAGGGTGCATGCAGCGTGGTGCCAAAGTCATCGTTGATGGAGTTTGTCAAATGATGAACAGCCGGGTGGATGATCGGGTGGCGGGGTGAATGACCCTGCCACCAATGTTCACGACTACTTGACACTCAAATAGCGAATGATGATAGAACCAACGTCTGACCAACTCCCTAGGCTCTTGATCGGGAGGTGCAGATGGCAAGCGAAATTGAGAACAGGCTGCCGTCATTGGTCCGAAACGACGTGTTCATCCTGGGTGCTGGATTCTCTAAGGCGATCAATGACGTGATGCCTGTCGCCAGTGAGCTTCTTGAACCGATTCTCAACGAGTTGCAGAACGAGTACTTCGAGGGGCCAAGAGGGAACGAGGGATTCGAGCAGTGGCTTTCCCGTTTGGCTGAACCCCAGCCGTACTTAAGCGCCGATGTGAACCTTGAGCGGTCAGCTGCCTTCATGAAGGTTAGTCGTGCAATCGCAGAAGTACTGACCCGTCGCGAGCAAGGCGTACTCAAGGATCAACTCCCAGAGTGGTTCGCCAAACTCCTCTTTGCTTGGCACATTCGTCAAGCTACGGTGATCAGCTTCAATTACGACAACCTGGTGGAGTGTGGAGTCAACACACAGTATTTGCCGATGTTCGACCGTTACCCCATCAGTGTCGGTGATGTCCTGCGTCGCATTCCTCACCTACCACCATCTAGGCAATCGGACGATTCAAGAATTTCGACGACGGTTCATGGTGGGGTCAGATCAATGGCAGGGGACTATTTGGACCAACCAGAACCGTGGGAGAACACTTTTCGCCTGATCAAACTCCATGGCTCAATCTCTTGGTATTGGGTCCCTAACGATGCGACTGGAACCACCTTGCAGCGTTGGCCGGATGTCGGTAGCTTTGGAGCACCACCAGGGAATCAACTCCCGAGGATCAGAAGAGACCTTCCTGGGCGAGAGGTCTTTATTGCCCCTCCGTCTTCCACGAAGTCGCGCTACCTCTCCAACCCAGTGATTCGTCAACTCTGGTCCGACGCGCTCGAAAAATTACAACAGGCCGATCGCGTGTTCATCCTGGGTTACTCGATGCCCACCGAAGATCAGGCCGCGATGGGACTATTGCTTGAAGGCTTGCGCCAGTCTGGGGTCGAGATCCACATTGTTGATTGTTGCGCTGATCCCGTCAAAGAGCGACTGGTCAACCTAATCCAGAATCGCCACGATCGCAGGATCGCTACTGGGGATGAACCACCAACGAACAGCGAGATTATGACCACTGCAGGAGGCAGCCCGGTCAAGCGCTTTACCCAGAGCTACTTTCACCAGCTTGCTAAAGAGGGCACCAGCAATCTACTGCAGTTTGCCAAGGATCTACCATCCATCACCTCCGAATTCCTGGAACGAGAATGGGTTGGGCCAGACGATGCAGTCAACTACTCTATCACCGGTAATGTAGAATGTATAGGCTTACCAATCGAAGTGGTGAAACCTTCCCTTAAATGCGACGAAATCACTGTTGAGGATGAAGTCTTGATGATCAAAGTTGGGAGCGGCAACGGAACGGATGCTCGCCAACTCACCAAATTAATGAAGGCTTTGCAAGAATTGTCGGTTTCCCAAGGCGTCAAAACCCTATCCGTGTTCTATGGCGGAGGGAAAACTTTTCCGGTCATCCCATTGGCCGTACAACGACGAAAGAACGAAAGCTTAAACGGTGCCAATTGGTATGATCTCACGCTGGTTCCTTTTATTCTTCAACTTCCCTCCGGGCCCAGCGATTACAGTGACGCAATCAAGGGGCCCTAGGGGTGGGCGAGATTTAATGTTCTTCCAAAACATCTCCTGAGTATCGATTACAGTAGTTCCATGACCTAGCCGATCTACTTGCCAAGCTTGAGCGCCTTGCCACCAGTACTTCGCAACAAGGAACGGCCTATGAGCACATGATGCGCGCCTATCTTATGACGGACTCACTCTTTGCCGATCGGTTCGAGAAGATGTTCACCTGGATGGACTGGCCCGAGCGCCTGGCTGGAGAGCGAGACACCGGGATCGATCTGGTGGGAATCGAACGCGATGGTGGGGTGTGTGTGACCCAATGTAAGTTCGTTGCTGCAGGCACGACCATCGCCAAGCCAGCGATCGATTCGTTCTTGGCGGCATCATCGCGACAACCCCTCACTGCTCGCTTCGTTAACGAAGTGGATCGGGGAGAAGGGGGCTCTCCAGTGGCAACAGGTGGTCGATCGGTAATGATCAATCCTCCTGATACTAAACTCTTGGCGCTATCGGCTATCCTGGGTTCGAACCAGGATCCGAAGAGGTGTTTGTGTAAGGGTGGTTGGGAGATCTCGGTGAGCAAAAAACTCGACGATTCGCTGTTAGCACTCTAGCGCAGACGTTCTTGCGGTTCCGTATAAGAGGTAGTGATATGCAATATAGATCAAAGGTGGTTTTAGCGCTCGGTGCATGCGCACTACTTCTTGCGTCGTGCGGATCGTCAAACAATGTTACGAACGCTGGGAGCAATACAATGTTGGCGAGTTCCTGGGTTACCAAGAACGCATCTAACGGAGCCGCCATTCTCACCTGGACGATCACCGGCAGCAATGCGGTTGGATCACTTACTCTCACTTACCTGTCGTCTTCAGGCGATTTTGCCCATCACAACTCTGTCTCCTTTAGCGGCACGGTTTCTGGCAAGTCTGTCAACCTTAGCTTCGGAGGTACTAATATCGCAGGCACAGTCACCTCGACGCAACTATCCATTGCATTTCCACAGTCCGATGGGCAGATAAGCAACCTTAGACTAATCCCTGGAACTATGTCGACCTACAATAGTGAAGTAGCATCGATCAACAATGAGGCCAATACCAACGAGCGGAGCGCCCAGGCCGCTGCAGAGGCACAGCAACAGGAGCAAGCAGCCGCCGCAGAGGCACAGCAACAGGAGCAAGCAGCCGCTGCTCAGAACAGCAAAGAGAAGAAGGCTATTCAGAACGGCGCGAGTACGGTAAACAGTGATCTGTCGGGTTTACAGGGCGACGAATCGCAGTTATCTACTGACGTGGCTGATACTCAACAGGGACTCGGTTCTGAAAACACCGCGCTCTCTCAGACGAAAGCTTATTTAGCGACAACCCAATCAATGGTCAATCAATACGGCACCGGAAGCGGCAATGGGGTCTGCTACGAGGCAGAAGAAGACGTTGGATACGAGGCTAATGAGGACGTGGCTTACGATGCGACACAAGATGTCGGATACGATGCCACGCAAGACGTCCTTCCTGGCATCGCATCTGTACAGTCTGAGATCCAGCAGTTACAGAGCGATTTCAGTTTCCTTCAATCGGCAGAATCGGCACTACCAGACTATGTACCAAGTGGCACGCCGACGAGCAGCCAAGTTCAATCTGCTATTTCCGCAGCCAACACCGGTATCAACAGCGCAGTGTCTACGACAAACGGCTACATAGCTAAAGCAAATGCTTATGTCTCGATTGCCTACGGGTACGTCGATACCGCCTACCAGGTCGGAAACTGTGGTTCTCCGCCGTCACTGCCTGCGCCTGTACCAACAATCTCGGCGTCAGAGGCATCGAGTTCGTAACGAGCCTAGACCGAGGCGCCCTGTCCAAAAGTGCATTACCCCAGGTGACCAGCTTTTTTACGTGCCTGCTACAGCTGGGCACTCTCTTCACAGGTCCAGTAGACTGCATCAGAAGAGGGCTTCAGGGGGAACTCCGACCTTGACAGAAAGATTGTGTGCTGAGTGTTTTTAAGGTCAAAGACCGTGCAATATGGAGGTCCTTCCGGTATCATCTGGGTCCCTGATGGGACACTTTAAGCTCTTGAGGTCCTCTAACTAAGGTGGCACGGACAAAATTAGGTTTCGCTGACGATGGCCCGCCTTTCACTGGCGTATTGCTTCAACTTGACAGACAAAACGTTGTGCCAATTTGGCAATGACTGTGCCCTCCATCAGAGAACCAACAGATGTGGTGATTATAGATCACCTCAAAGAGCGCCGGGTAAATATGCGTGGCCTCAGAGGACGACAGCTTTGGGAATGGGCTAGCGTAACCCTGAGCGCTGCATTGGATCGAGATCTAATGAATAGTCTGCACTTGTCTTCAGCTCTGTTCTCAACCCAACTGCAACCCAACTTTCCCAATCATTTTTGGGCATGCCGGATCGCGCTCGGGCCTGGCTTTCTAAATTTACCAGATCTGAGCTGCCATAATGAATGCAACAGAGACAGATTGGCGACAGGTGAAAAAGCATGCACATAACTTCGGATCAGGCGGTTGGGAGTTCGAATCTCTCCGAGCGCGCCACAAACATCGAGCTCAGAAGTGAGTTTACCTCAGGATCTCAAGGGACGATTTGCACTTTTGTCGCGATGGGCCATGACCAGAGGCTCCATTACCTGGATCAAACCTGAAGGTCGGTGTCTTCGTTTCAAAGTAGGCCCCGATGCAGTGACCGGGAGAATCCGACAAGTGTGTGGTGCCATCCACGGTTGCCAGTGATACGGTGATCGCACTGCGTCAACCCGTTGATGAGGTTCAGTCGAGCTCCGAACGTATGTAACCACGTCTCAGCCGATAATGAGTGCATCCGGCGACCAATCTTCCAGGCAGATTAGCCACTTCTCAGGATGTTCCCTGGCTTCGGCATCACTCACCGAGGCTGACTGCGATATCACTGAGCCGCCGCCATAGCCGACGGTCATCTAAGGGGTGGAAGTCAAAGTGTCGGTAGAAATCTATGGCTTTCTCGTTGATGGCATCGACCACCACGGCCCTTGCGCCGAACTCTTTTCCACCCCTCACGCAGCGCCGGAGGGCATCGACGAGTAGATACCCCCCAAGGTGGTGACCCTGCTCGCCCCGATCAATCGCGAGACGAGCCAAGAGAACAACGGGTACTGGGTCGGGCATTCCTCGGTGAAGGCGAGAAGGGGCTGTAGAGTGAAGCACCGAACTCATCGCCAAGGCGTAATAGCCAACGACGACATTACCCCTACACAACACGTAGGTTGCTGCCGTACCTGCGGCGAATGCCACCTCGGCCGACCTGCGAAGCCAGCGGTCGAGGTCGGGCATTCCAGAGTCAAAACCATCCACGTTGTGGGAGGTCGAGAGTAGCTCAATTGGCTGCAGGGAGTCAGCCGTCACTGCGAGGGGATCGGACCTGGTTCTGAGGCATACCGTACGAGGGTGCGCATCGGCTCGGGCTCGGCATCAAGAGCGCCAAGAAACTTCTCGAAGGCATCTGCGTCGATAGCAATACGCCGTTTTCTCTCAAGCACCACGTCCGCACGCTCTGCTCCAGCAGCGAGAAGAAAGCCAGTCAGACTCTCCCCGTTCGCCTCAGCAGCGGCCCGCAGGCGAGCCTCTTGATCGGAATCGACTCTGAGATTGATCCTGCCTTTGTGCCTGTCCTCCACTGCGCTCATGCCTACAGTGTACTGATGGAGTACATACTCCTTGCCACCTCAGATACCTCGAAGTGAGATTTACCACAGCCACCCAAAGGCGGGGGACGATGAGTCAGGAGAAGGCATACCGGGGGCGATCTTCGGCGTGCGAATCTTGACCGCAGCACCTCCGAAACCAGGTTCACCATCACTCAGTGCTCTAGAAGCTCTGAATGGTCCAGAGCCCCATGACGAGGAAGTGAGAACCTAGGTGGCCAATGATGAGATATCGAGGTGCAGCCTCCCTGATTCTTAGGACTCATGGGGATCGCCGGGAAGCTCGGCCCCTGGCACACTGTGTGTCACGAGATTTTGCCTGAGCCTACTCATTCATGACAACGTATGATGAACATACCCTGTGGGGGCGCAATGATGCTCACAGATGACCATGGATGAATAGTGAATAGTCGAGGGTCGGCATAGATTTCCGAAATGAGCGCAGCTAGCACTTTGGGTGGGATCGTGACCTCGTGGCTAGCATTATTGCTACCGTTTCATCGCAGGCAGCCGTGCTATCGTCTTAGCCTTCTGGCCCTCAGCGATTGATTCTTCAAGCCGCGCGCACGCTGATACCGGGGCCTAGAGAGCACTCCGCTTGGAGCAAGAACCTATTATAAGCCTGGAGACTCTCTGTTGGTAGCTACAATAAGCCTTTGTAAGTAGCTACTGGGAGGTAGAACATGGAAGTTGGCGTTCGGGAACTGAAGAACAATCTCAGCCGCTATCTTGCGAAGGTTGGCAGCGGTGATGAGCTCATTGTCACCGATCGCGGTCGGGCAATAGCCAAGATTACCCCAATCGGAAGAGAGAGGACACTGGATTACCTGATCAGAGAAGGGATCGTGACACCGGCCACGGCCGTAAAGCAGAATGCCCCTACCAAACGGGTACGTCCGAGGCATGCGGTGAGCCCACTTATCACGGATCAGCGCAATTGATTGCCTATTTCGATACTTCTTCCCTTGTGCCACTCTTCGTTGAAGAATCAGGCTCTGAACGGGCCAGTCTCTTATGGGACCAAGCTGATCATGTCGCCGGGGTTCGGCTTCTTTACGCCGAATGCCGTGCAGCGCTGGCCATGGCTACCCGGCTTGGACGGTTGAGCACGAGGGCCTTACGCACGGCGGTGATTGATCTTGAAGTGCTCTATCAGCAGATTGACATCGTGGAAGTCTCCGACGATTTAGTCCGGCGTGCCGGAACCTTGTCCGAGATCCATTCCTTACGGGGTTACGATGCTGTCCACTTAGCTGCTGGGGAGACGTTCATAGGACAAGACGTTGTGTTCGTGGCTGGTGATGGGCCACTGTACGAGGCAGCCAAGAGCATGGGATTAGCCGTAGCCCGCACGTAGAGTGTTTCCTGACGCAAGCAACCCTGTCTGAGGGATTATGGTTTGCGGTCGAACATGCATCTGGTGGCAGCATGAGGACGTCTAGTGATCTGATCGAAACTATGGTGACGAGCGGTTTTAGCGCGTGGGCGTGCGAAAGCGCGGCGCCAGTGACGCTGTCGCGCTGGAATCGAGCTGTGAAAGCCTGAGCTTGCCTAGGCCAAGATCAGGCGTGCGGCGACACAATGGATATCCCGATGTATGTCTTTTATAAGCAAAAGTCTTGTATCTGTTGACGAAGAGTTACTCGCGAGAATCGACAATGCCGCAAGGTCTGCTGGTCTAACTAGAAGCGCCCATCTGTCTCGCTTGGCCGAACGTGATCTGGGTGATGTGTTCGGTCCTGAGGTCAACCGGCATGTCTAACGTGCAATCGCTGAGCTTCAGGAGCTGTTCAACACTCAGTCTTGTAGGGAGAGCACCATCGCGACGATTCGAAGTGACCGCGACACGCATTGAGAGATCTCGTCCTTGATACTTCAGTTGTGATCAGGTGGTTCGCCTACGAGCAGCCCGGATTGGAAGGCTCGTGAACAGCATAACGACTTTCATGCGGGCCAATTTTCGGTGGTTGTTGCTTCGCTATTTTTCTTGGGGGTGCTGAACGTCGCCGGAAGACGCTGGCAATGAGGCGGTGTTCCAGCTCGCCGAGGCTCTCGGTGACCTTGCCTTCGAGGTGGCCGAGCCAACGGTACAATCGGTGGCTCGCTGGGTGTCCTTGGGATTGACCGCTTACGACGCGGCCTACGTGGCGCTGGCTGAGGACCGGGGTCTCTGACTCGTGACCGACGATGAACAGATTATCGAAGTGGGTCCGGTAGTAAGTCGTGCACTGGTCCAAAGATACGATGCAGCGAGGTGTGGGGTGGTTGATCGCAAGGAATAGGAAGCCGGCTACCAAGGAGGTGGCTGCGCCGATGCGTACTATCTGCTTGACAGTCGTCATTTTGCCCTCGAAGAGCAGGCCGACCAGATTGCCTACCTCACGCCCAATTTCCTTGTTGCCAACCTTGGAGGTTTCTCAGCGGCGTAGCGAGCAGCGGGACTTCGTGGCGTCCACCTACGCCTAGGCAGTTGAGCACAAGAATTGTCATGGCAGTACATAGAGCGATACCAAACGGATTTACTACAGGAATCGCGGTCGTGCAAAAGCATGGACAGTCTTCCTCTCGGGAACGCGTAGAGATCATCGATGCCAGAGCAGGCCCGTGCTCGACGATCTTTCTTGCAATTCCCGATGGCCAAGCTCTAGGTGTTCATGGAGGACGCGGCCTTGAGTCGATGCCATCATGGACCGGATCGGTCATGGTCCTCGAGTGATTGAGCTCACTGGTGCATCGATGCGAAAGCTTGAAGTGAACCAAGGGGAGGAAAAATGACCGCGGAGAAGCACCGATCCCTAAAGAGTCTCAGGAGCGAGAAGGGCTGGGTTTCAAGAGATGGCCCAAACCAGTTTCAGGAGTTAGCATTGGCGGCCTTTCCGAGTTAGGAACGAGTGATTTGGGGGTGAAAGTGAACGCTCCTCGGGAGGCGACGACCGTGCCCCTAGCGTGGAAGAGTTTGCTTCGCTGTAGAGAGGGGCGACTTATTTTGAAGTTCTGGTCGGTGTTGGTCCAGTGATGCCCTGTCTCTGTACTGCGATGGTCGTTCGCGTTGGAGGTTATGATGTTTTGTCGGAGGGTGGTAGTATTGTTTCCGTTCCTTCCTGTTGGTGGTGAAATCTTCGAACAACTGACAGGAAGCGGCTACGCCATAGGCAGAAGGGGGAGCTGTTGTCGAGATGAAGAGGCGATCGGAATTATCTATGCCGCATTCGGTGGTGTTTGCGTTCATTGCAGTGGCGTGCGGTTTGCTAGTTGTTTCACTGGCACAAATGGGCACAGCGGCAAGCGATGTAGCGGTGGCAGTGCTCATCCTTGCTGCACTAGTGTCGCTCGGTTTTGCGGGGTCTCGGCTTCGGTCCACACCCGATCACCCTCGGCGATGAGTGAACCGGGCTACTTGTAGCACCGCTCGTGGCGATACCGAGGTAGTCGTTGCTGCTGTCAATTGTGGGTGCCAACCAGGTACCCTAAATGGGTAATCGACGTTGGGAGGGGCGATGGATGCAAGCGGCCGTATTGGGTGATCCGTTCTCGTCATGTGGTAGATCACTGCTAATGTTTGGCGACGAGTGAAGAGCATTGGGTAGTACGGTCTTTCGGATCCGGTTCGGAGGGGTACCTCTCGATGAACTGGCATGTCGGAAGGTCGCTATCAGCTGGTGGCTAGACAGTGTGTCTAAAGATCGGCCAGCTATCGGGTGCCCGCTAAATCGAGGTTAGGTCTTCAGCTAGAGGCTCGGTAAGCACCACGACTTGTGGCTTACACCAGCGAGATCCATGTCGCAGTTGGTGCGGCGGCAGTATGACGAACCTTGATGATTCCGGACAGCGCGTGAGAAGCGGATACCTGGTAGTGCGACAGTCGCGTTTCCTACCCATGGCGATCTTTGATTCGATCTAGAGCTAGTAGTGGGTAGGTTGCCCTGGGTACTTGGAGAGGAGTCATGGCTAAGGCAGTCGGTGAGGTTGCGGCGTTGGGTTGGATTACTCCTCGATCTCAAGGATCCAGGTATCATTGAGGGGAGTCGATGACCAGCGGTGTTCGCTGCCACCAAAAAGTACAACCTGGCCATTCATCTCGTCAAAGGTCATCGCTGCTGCACATCTTGGCGAGGGGGCGGACGCAGTCTGTACCCTCACCCAAGCTTTTCCATCAAAGACCCAGGTGTCGTTCAAACTCACCAAACTGCCATTGTCGTGACGGCCAGTTCCACCGAAGAGTACGCAGTGCCCAACGATTGAATCATAGGCCAAGGTCGGCTGCGTCCGTGGTGAAGGGGCTGTCGGAGTCCGCACCTCCTCCCATTCCTTCCCATCAAAGACCCAGGTGTCGTTGAGGCGGCGATCATCTACGCCTAGCTGCTGATCACCTTGTCCACCAAAGAGCACGACCCCGCTACTCCTGGGATGTGGTGCCATCGTTGCAAAGTTGCGAGCAGGTGGTCGCAACTGTGGAACCCGCTTTTCCCACACGCTGCCATCAAAAACCCAGGTCTCATCGACGAGGGGTTTTAACCCCGGTTCCTTGGGCCAAATTACTCCGATCAGCGTCTTTGGCCCAGCCCTCAATCCGCCAAAGGCCACCACCAAATCAGACCCAGGGTCGGTCGTTAACGCTTGCTGAGCGTAACTGGGATACTGTGAGGGTCGCACCTCCTCCCATTCCTTCCCATCAAAGACCCAGGTGTCGTGGAGATTGCTCATGCTGATGCCCTTATGGGGAGCATCACCACCTGTAGGTTGTGATCGAATACCGTTCAACAACACCAAGTGAGATCCCCGAGGCGAACAGGCCATGGGAGACGAGTGACGAGGAGAGGGTCGCCTCCTCGGATTGAGTTCTCTCCAGTTCGTTCCGTCAAAGCTCCAGGTGTCATTGAGCCCATGCCCACCAGCGAGACCGCCGAAGAGGATGACGCTCTGACTGTTGTGGTCATAGGCGAACGAAGCCCCAGAACGTGGCGGTGGAGCCGTGGCAGTATTGATGTTGATCCAGCTTGCTCTCATGATAGTATCTCCTTGATCGCTCCCTTTGTTGAGCAGTCATCCTATGCGACTTGAACCAAAGTAATTGTCGCGATAAAGCGATCCGACGTTGTGTTGTAGATCTATGCTCCCAAAGCATAGGGAGAGCAAGAGACTCTTTATCTGTACTTTGTTTGATCTCAATAATTGCCTTGATGGTAATTGATTCCCGAGATCGATGTCCGTTTGGGTGGACCGAGTGATGTGAGCTTGAGCCCATACCTGCCACGTTGTCTGTTCTACGATAGTGTGTTGCTATTGCTGTGGTGGTCTACGAGTGGGATGCTCCGTCTTGGTTTGACTGGGCGCAGCAGACATCTCTTTCGTAATCGGGAGAAACTTTCGATAGAAAATATAGCCAGGTGGTAAGCCGATGAGGAGGTTCATAATCCGATAGACCGTGGTCACCGCTACCGCGAGCGCAAAGGGGACCCCTAAGGCAATCAAGGTGCCTGCCATACCTAGCTCGAAAACGCCAGTGCTGATGATGACACCGCCAAAGATGCTGACAATATTAGCGAAAAGATAGGCCATGACTGCGGTGCCAGGGTTCACGGTTTTCCCAAAGGCGAGGAATGCCATGTAAAAGGTCAATATTTCAACGACAATATAGAGAATTGACCATCCGAATGGCTGTAGCATCCGACGCTTGTTGTTGGTCATCGCACGATAACCGACGTAGAACTGATCGACGAAGTTGGTTACCTTATCTTCTTTGAGGGATTTGAAGAATCGCTGTAAGAAATGCATGGTGGCATGTAGAGCTCTTCGCAACAGGACTTCATGCTGGACCAGGACGACCAGCACCACCGCCAGCGCGGTGATCCCAAGGGCGGAGATCACGGTGACGTCGAGTAGCGATCGTCCACTCCTGTTGCTCTCGGCGTAGATGAGCAGGAAGCCAACGGGCATCATGAGGAGCACCGCAAGAGCACTGAAGGCATAACGCATCAGCTGCACGAGTACGCTGACGCCTCTTGGCACTTCGGGTGCGAGTACCTGGGAGAGGTAACCGGCACCCGCGAGACCGGCGGAAGGCAGGAGATAGTTGACAAAGTTGGTAGCCAAGGCCCCTTCGAAGAGACGCGATGTCTTCAGGTCGTACGCAAAAATCCGTAATATAGAGCGATAGTAGAGACCGTTCAGCCAGTAGCTCCCCAGTTGGATGATGACGACGGAAACAAGCACATACCAGCGAAGCGTTGTGAGTAAAGGTATAAAGTTGCTGAGCGAGCTACGATTCTCCCAGAGGACGAGGGCAAGGCCAACGAGGCCGAGAACCCCAAATATTCGACGGATACGTTTTGGAGAGGTATGTTTCATGGCTCGATGGGCAACACGTGTGTTTTGACCGCGGTGAAGCAGTGGCGCCGCTGGTGAGTGTTGTGGGGTTGCAGTATTGGTCGGAGGGTGGGTCGATGCAGCAATCGCGCATGGCCCGTTACCGAGCGTAGCTGATGGTTCTGGCCCGATCCTTTGGTGGACAAGGTGGAGATGACATCAGCGATTGCACCGGTACGCGCGAACCCGGTTGGCGGGACGGAGGGTCGATGGTTGAGGAGCAACGCCCCTGCTGGGTCAATCTTGTCGAACACGGTTGTTCCGTGGAGGTCCATGTCAGCCAAAGGCAACCGAGATTGACTGAAAAGCCGTTCGCCTGACGTTGCCGCCAGGTGCGTTTGTCTCACTCCTATGGGTATCGGGAGAGGTAGCTTTCTGCGCTGGAGGGGGTCGCAAGCGGACATTTGCGCAGGAAAACAGCCTTTGTCACAAGAGCCGGATTGTCTACGTTGTCTACGCACGGCCAGGGACGATAGGGCATTGCCATATTGGGGTGGAGCGCGACGGATGTGCGGTCCGATGGAAGTCTGCTTGGGGTAGACGTGAGAGATAAGAAGCTTACTGTAGAGGTTCATAGCGTCGGTGAACGCGATCGTTGTCGGCGGTAAGCCACTATCTCCGCTCGGAGTGCACACGGTCATCGATCCTGTTGGCCCACCTTGTCCAATCCGCACTGGGGGCCGGTCTGCTCTGGCCCAGAACCGTCTGGAGCGCGAGAGACTCGCTCGATCGACAATACCCACTCCTCTAGTACTAGTCTGTCGATCTGTAGGAAGCCTGTGTCGGGTGGCGGTTGCCAGCGCCGAAAAAGATCGTGGGAGATTCTCTTGCCCGGCTAGCACGGAAGATGGTCAGACATCGCATCAGCAAATTCGCGATGTTGGGTCAGATCGATACGCCGAGAGGTAGGGTTCAAAAGACTTCCCTCGCAGTGGTTAACCACGCCAAAGGGCTTGTTGGTCGTTGAATGGATGGACCGACTCGTGAGGTATCCCCTGCCATGACAGGCTGTGATGGCGTTCGATGTTGCTGTTTGCGCAGCGCACCCAGGTGCCGTTGAACCACCGTTGCACATCGCGGAATTGGCTGTTGGCTCAACGAGCAATAGAGGGCCCTATCCATCTTTTGGGACAGAGGAGCCGAGGTTGGGTTGGGAGTTGCTTGGGAAGGGTGACCCCTGTCAGCCACAGGCTGTACTCGCCGGTCAATTGATGTGACGAAGAGGTGATCAGCCATGATAGAAGGTCGATGTGCACCCGCCGTCGACGGCTACGATTGACCCTGTCATAAAGGATGCGTCATCGGAGGCTAAGAATGCGACAACCCTTGCCACCTCGGTGGTGGTGGCCTGTCGCCCTAACGGCTGTAGCGCGGCGCTCGCCTCGCGTCTCCGCAACATCTCGTCCGCTTGGTCACTGGGCAAACTGGCGCGTCGTCCACCGAGATCGGTGTCGATATAGCCCGGCAGTACGGCGTTGACCCGAATGCCAAGCGGTCCGTAGTCGACGGCAAGCTGTCTCGTTAGGTTGACGATGGCACCCTTTGTAGCGCAATAGGCGGGTGCAAGTGGTGCGCCAATGATGCCATAGGTGGAGGCAATGTTGATAATCGAGGAGTGCGTCTGTCCCAACAGGTGCGGTATTGCGTACTTGCTCGCAAGGAAGGTGCCGCGCAGGTTCACGCCGATGGTCGTATCCCAATCCTCAACACTAATCTCATGCAGCAGACCGTGTGCGCCACCGATACCCGCGTTGTTGACGAGAATGTCCAGCCGTCCGTAGTCGTTCATGACCATGCTGACCAACTTGGCGGTCTGTTCAGGGCGAGAGATGTCGTAATGATACGGGGTCGCCCGATGGCCCTGTGCACCGATCGCAGCGGCAACCCGTTCGGCACCGTCATGGATATCACAGATCGCTACTCCAACTCCGAGGGCCGCGAGTGAATGAGCGATCGCCTCGCCAATTCCCCGGCCGCCACCAGTCACTAGTGCCACTCGTCCATTCATAGTTTGTTGTGTCTCCATTGCACCTCTCCTATCGAATCAGATTTTTCGGTCTTATCATGACCGTAGTTGACCGGTGAGGCCCGGCATGACGCTCCAAATCGTCCATCAGGTCGGCACAGCACGACGCTATCGCCTCTGGCAATGATGGCCCGATCACGCCTCTTCATTGACGACAACGAACCACTTGCTGTTCAGAGGTTTTGCCCGGGGCGCAAAGTCGTTAGGAGCAAAGCTTGAATTACCAGAGCCAGTTCACCAAGGCTCTTGCCGTGCGTGATGCGATAGCACACTGTTTGCCAATTGGGGGGTGTGCGCTATTCGGATGGGCAAGGGGTTTCGAGGTGCACGAACAGATCAGAAGTTGTGATACAAGCGCGCCAGTGGTTCCTGCCACTTAGATCACTGCCCTCTGGAGTTTGCATGAAGGTGAACAGATCTCAATTAGGGATTGGCGTAGACCAACAACTCCTGCTGCTTGCTCTGTCATCTCGAGGGCATGGTCATCCCTAGGGCGCAGTGCTTATTGGAAGGAGTCCCAGCCGGAGACACAGATCTTGCACGCCAGGGCCGTTCATGATGGAGAGGCGAATGGTGCGCACATCTCTGTCCGACCGAAGCCACCCGAAGGTGGCGAAAGCTATGCTACTGGCGGTCAATAACTCCGGTGGCACCTCTGCGCCGCTTCGCGGGAACGATGGTTGATGCTGCAATTGCCGTGGTGGTAGATCGTCGCTGGAACACGGCGCTTCTTTGTGTTGAGGGAGCGAGTAACGGCGTAGGTAGCGTTGTCGATCGGATGCAGTGTTCGGCGGGCACGCTTGATTGCTCGCGGGGTGAGCGCATTCTTGCTGGTGCGCACTGGGTGCGCTGCACGCCGCACGCTCCTTGGGACCAAAGCTCGTGATAAAAATCCCATCTGAATCCTCCTTTGATGATAGGACAACACTACATCATCGCGCGATTCGAAGGCGGCATGAGTCAGGACCTGTCTCGCGTTGGTGGTGGCTCGGTGCTTTCTCCAAGCCAGTACGAGGTGCAAACAGGGGTTTTACCGTTCAGGGGCCTCCTTGCGTGGAGTGATGGGGCCGCAGCTCTCGGTTGGGTCCAGGTGACCGATGCTTTGCCTCGCGGGTCTTGTTGGGTCACTCCACACACAAGAGGCCCTGGCGTGATTTGCATGATCCCAAAGTCCTCTGGGTAGGAAAGCATTCTTGAGGGCCGGGGAGGCAGCACGCGTTCGATCGTGGCAGACATTGTGGTATTCCTCCACGGCCAATCCCTCGGGGTGGTTGCTGGCTAAGGACAACGTCCGCCCTCGTACCGCGTGGCTGGTTCAGATCGCTCGTGCAAATGATCAGCGTTGCGTGACGGCGACGGTCGTCAGCTGGCGATAGTGAAGACAGCTATACTAGCTTCATGACAGTCTCGACGGATTCAACACCAGGCAGTCATGATGTGGCAGTGGACGATCGCAGTCGTGAGGAGCTCCTGTTTCGTGAAGCCCGACGGCGCTAACGGCGCAGGCGCCTGATCTGCTGGGCGGGCTTCTTCGTCCTCGTGTTGGCGATGGTCGGCTATGGGGTCTATGGACAAGAACAAGCCCTTCATCGCAACCCGACAGCAAAGCACCTGGTAGCGACTCCAGTCGCAGATCGGTCCGTTGCAGTTTTGAACTGCAAGGATGTCGCGGTGGTGGAACCGAAGAACTTCGTGATCTCCTGTGCCGACGGCAATACCATGCTCACCAAAACCCGATGGATTCGGTGGAATCGAGGTGATGCCATGGGGACGACGGACTTTGCAATCAATCTCTGCAACCCGAGCTGCTTCGCCTCGAAGATGTCGTTGTTCCCGCAAGGCACGGTAGTGCTGTCGCGTCCGATGAAGACGCAACACGGGGTTTTGTTTTCGGAGTTGGTGGTCCGCTATCGTGCTGATGGGAAGCTATCGAAGTTCTCGATGAGTTGGAACGGTGACCCAGCTTTCCGGAGGTAAAACGCAGGCCGGAGGAGCCTTGGCTGTCGGCCCTTTGGGTGTCGCCCGCGTGTAAACCTGCGTGGCGTTCCATGATGGAGTACCGATTGGCACCACAGTGACTAGGCAAGTGAGCTCAGCATCGCGATCAGCTCGTCACGCTCGTAACCCTGTTTGCGGGCAAACGCCAGGAGTTCGGCTGTGCGGGTAAGCACGAGGGAGCGTTCTTGGGTGCCTGCGACTTTAATGGAACGTCCGCGACCCATCTCAATGAGTCCTTCATCGCGTAGCATTCTCAGCGCTCGCAGAACGGTATTCGGATTGACGCCAAGTTCGGCCGCTAAGTCTCGTGCCTGTGGAATGCGCTGGCCAGGTTTGGCCTCGCCCTCTGCGATGGCGCGTCGTATCTCTGCGGCAACCTGTTCGTGGAGTGCAGTTGGCTTTGCCCGTGAGACGGGAGGAAGGCTGAGGGCCGCTCCAGGGACTGCATGTGTCTGGTCAACGTCAGGAGTGGAAGTCATAACGCTAACTATGTTAGCTTCATTGTAGCAGTCTGGGTGCGGGCTACTCATCGAGCCCGAGCCGAGCGAAGGCCCATAGACGACGCTCTGACGGGTCACGGATTGATCGAGGGTTCTCGCGCATGGACGTGGTTGCGGGTCTGAACCTTGAGTATCGGCGATGGCGCGCTGGCATCCACGGTGCTATCGCGATAGCGCTTGGTAGCATGGAGACAAGGCCAACTGGCTAGCTGCCGCACCAACGAGGAGGTGTCTCGACTGTTATCGCATACCGCAACCTGTCTGGCCAAGGCCATGGCACTCCAGTGGGGTTTGACGACGAAAAAACTGAGCTACGAGGTGCTGGACTCGATGGTCCGCGCTGGCATCGTGGATGGCCCGATCACCAAGACCAAATCGGATGCCGCATGGATAGAGCTCGATGTGGCTGGCTATCTGCTATCGGATCGCGTGGCGGGCTATGCAAAAATTGCGGGCGAACTCGGCAATGATCTGTACTTTGAGCTGATCGAGACGGTTCATCACTCGGAGCTCGTTGGGGTGCTGCGGAGTGCCGGTTATCGTGCCTATGCCATGGATCGGTATCTCGACATCGGTCGACTCCGTCTGAACGCAATGCGACGGCCCGGATCAGCCAATGAGCACGCGCGATACGCAATGCATGGCCTAGAGGCCGACGAGCTGCGAGAGGCATTCTTTGATCGTTTCGATCCTCGCCTCTTTGAGAACCTGGCACCAGAGTGGAGCGAACTCGTCGCCGCTCAGGCGTTGGCAAGCCACCTCTGGGACTTCGATGCCTCCGTGATGGATATGGTTCAAGTCCTATTAGATCAAGAGTTTGTCGACCCTCAGCTCCATTTGGCGCTGGCCCAAGTTCTCTTCCTTCGAGGACAGATTGATCAGGTGCAATCCTACATCGGCGATGAACTGGGATTGTATGCGCCATTCTTTGATGCCTTGGAGCTGATCCGGTCTGGGGAGTACGCGTTGGGGGCCCAGACCTACGCCAGCGCCATGGCTGGCTACACCAAGGTGACCCGCACCCGCTCTGCGCCCCTATATCCCGTGACGGAATTCTGGTATCCAATGGCGTTGCTAGCCTCCGGCACTGCTGCCGATCTGGAACGAGCGCTGAAGTACTGTATCGCCAGTTCCCACTCGAAGAACCCTCCTCGGTTCTCTCTCTTTGGTAAGTGGGCACATGCGATCCGAGTGCGGCTCGGACGAGAGGGACTTGACCCCGACGTCTTTGTCCAGCCGTACGCCCGTGGTCTCGATGCACTGTCCGATCTCTTGTTGATCAACTGGTTAGCACCTGAACTGGAGTCGGTACGATCCAAAACGGGTGAACATCTCCAGCGTGCGCACGATCGAGCGCAGGCGGTCTTCGCGCCCTGTGGCTTTGTTCGATTAGTCGAATTGACTACAACGGCCTTTGTGCATGCCACCGGGGGAGAGGATGCTGCTCCCTTCTTTGTCGGTGCGCCCCAACCCCACTGGCAACTGGTGCTCGACTCCCTCCGTGCTCTTGGAGAGGAGGCACCCGAGCGTATAAGTCGCTATGTGTGGATGATCAACCAAACAGGCAATGGACATCTCCGTTCCGTCGAACCGTGTCTTCAGACCAAGGGAGTCCGTGGATGGGGTAAGCCCAAGACTGTGAGCTTGGCACGTTTGGTATCTGACAGTGAGCTTCCTGGCGAAGATGCCCGGGTGCTGCGCTCAATCCGCAAACTCTCCGGCGGTGGCGGTGGTCGTTATGAACTGGATCTCGGTGCGGCCATGATGAGCCTGATTGGACACCCTCGGGTTGTCTTGAATACCGACCCGGATCGGTTTATCGAGGTCGTGGAGGGTCGTCCTGAAATAGTGGTGGCACGTACCGATGATGGACTCGAGGTGAGGGTCGAACCGCCGTCGCTTGCCGATCTCGTCGATCAAGCCAACGCGACAAGTTGGGGTCGGGCTCCAGATGCAGAGATCTTACGCGTGATGGTGGAGCCCCCCTCTCGGCTCGTGGTGATCCGGCTCTCGAAGGCCCAACGGCAGGCGATTCAGCTGATGGGCAAGCGCTTCCAAGTCCCTCGTGAGGCTGTTCGAGATATGGACTCAACGTTAGCGGCTCTGAGCGCTCACTTCGAGATCCAGTCTGACGAAGTCGTCACGGGGCGATTGGTCGACGCAGTCTCGAAACTCCGCTGTGAACTCAAACCGCAGGGAGAGGGGATCACCATGCGCATTGTGGCAGCCCCACTCGGACCGCAGGGTCCACGATTGGTTCCTGGTGTCGGGCGTGCCAAAGTGGTGGCAAGGATCGACGCAGAGACGGTGGCGACGACTCGTGATCTCGATTGGGAGGCAGAGCTCGCCAACAGAGTCATTGAGGCACTGGGGGTCGCTCACGGCGATATCGCGAATGAGATCGACTTCCCCACGGCAGACGAGGCACTAGATGCACTCGAGACGCTCAACGCCTTTCTTGATGAACTAGATCTTGACTGGCCCAAGGGCAAGGCGATTCAGGTGCTCTCGCCCGGTTTAGGTGCACTACGGGTCTCGGTGTCGAGTCAGAAGGACTGGTTGGCGGTCAGAGGCGGGATAGCGCTCGACGACGAGAAGGTGTTCGCGCTCAAAGAGCTGATGACTGCTGCCACCAGTGGTGCGAAGTTTGTGACGCTCAAGGAGGGTCAGTACCTCGCTTTAACCGGATCGTTGAAGGAGAGGGTCCTTGAACTCGCGGCAATTACCGATAACTCTGGTAAGGAGATCAAAGCCTCCAAGTTGGCGGTCGGGGCCCTTGAGGAGCTTACCGATGGGGCCACTGCGACGTTTGATACGAGCGCGGCGCAGCTCATCGAGCGGTTGCACCAGGCCCAGAAGTTGGTTCCTCTTGTCCCTTCAACCCTCGAAGCGGAGCTACGACCCTACCAACGTGAGGGTTTTGCCTGGGCGATTCGTCTGGCTGAGGCAGGGTTTGGTGCGTGTCTCGCCGATGACATGGGATTGGGCAAGACACTCCAGGCGCTGGCGGTGGCGCTTGCACGGGTGCGAAGCGACGGTGACCCGACGCTGGTAGTCTGTCCGACCTCGGTGGTGGACAACTGGATCAACGAGACGTTGCGTTTTGCCCCCACACTCAACCCGATCAACTTCGCTCGGGCAGATCGATCGAGGGTGGTTGCCGATGCAAGCGGCCACGATGTCCTTGTCGTCTCCTACAGCGTTGTGATCCAAGACGAGGATCTACTCTCCTCGCGTCACTGGAGGACGCTCATCGTCGATGAGGCCCAGGCGATCAAAAACATCGCTGCAAAGCGTACGCAAGCGCTGAGTGGTCTCGATGCGGACTTCAAGATGGCGCTATCGGGTACACCGATCGAAAATCACTTGACCGAACTCTATTCGATCGTGAATTTCCTCAATCCAGGGCTGTTAGGGACCCCCACACAGTTCGGGAGACGATTCGTGACGCCAGTGGAGCGTGATAAGGATCAAAGTGCGCGGCGGCGTCTTCGAAAAATAGTCGGCCCCTTTGTGCTGCGACGCTTGAAGACCGATGTGCTCACCGACTTGCCACCAAGAACCGAACTCACACTGACGGTGGAGCCACGAGAAGATGAGGCACACTTCTATGAGGCGATGCGCCTGCGCGCGATCGAGGCCGCCGAGGTGGCTCTTGAACACAATGAGGCCCAAGCTAGCTTCCATATCCTCGCAGAGCTCACGCGACTCCGTCGGGCCGCCTGCGATATCCGGTTGGCTGAACCCACCTTTGGTGTCGTAGGTTCCAAGGTGGAGGCGCTCTTGGAGCTCGCGAGTGAAATCCAAGACAACGGACATCAGGCACTTGTGTTTTCACAGTTTGTTGACTTTCTCTCGCTCCTGCGTCAGGCCTTTGATGCGGCGGGACTTCGTTACCAATACCTCGATGGGTCGACACCGGCAAGTCAACGAGCGCGTGAGGTGGAAAGCTTCCAGTCAGGAGACGCGAACTTCTTCCTCATCAGCATCAAGGCGGGCGGGGTCGGTCTGAATCTCACAGCGGCTGATTACGTGATTATCGCTGATCCGTGGTGGAACCCTGCGGTCGAGGAGCAGGCGATGGGTAGGGCGCATCGTATTGGCCAGAGCCGACCAGTGACCTCGTATCGGCTGATTGCGCGGGGGACGATCGAGGAGACCATCACCGAACTGCATGCATCCAAGCTCGCCTTGGCCGAGGGAGTCCTTGGTGAGGACGAATCGATGGGGTCGCTTCCGTCAGCCCGCGATCTCATCGAGTTGATGTACGAACGGTAAGTCCAGTACTCCTCGCGTTGGCTTCGGTTGGCCGCGCAGGAGGGATGCTCCATGAGAGGTGTGGTTCGCGTCGTCGACGCGTATCTTGGCTCTCTGGTCCTGCCCATAGTTTGCCTCTCAGAAACCCCTCTGGATGACGCACGAGACGAGTGAGATGCGGCGATCTATTGCGTCTCGGTATAGGGAGTAGGAACTCGACGAAAGATACTGTAAATGACGATATCGTAGGCTGCTTTGAGTCCGCCCGCTATGACGAAGGGATACGCAAAGAGCGAGGTACTCGAGAGAAAGACTCCTGCGATGAGTGGTGACGCTCCCGTTCCGAGACTCCGTGCGCCATTGGTTGTCGCGGCGAGGTACCCGCGATCCTCGGCATCGACGATCGCCATCGTATAGGCCTGGCGGGTGGGGACGTCCATCTGCGACAGCATGTGACGTGCAAGTAGGACCACTGCAGCGAGGAGGCCTGTGGGGGCAAAGGGTACAAGTGCGAGGAGAATGTTGGAGGGTAAGTGAGTGAAAACCATGGTGTTCAAGAGCCCAAAGCGTTTGGAGATTGAGGCGGCTACCAAGGATGACAGTGCGGAGAAAAGGTTGGTACCAAAAAAGAGCAGCCCGATCTGGGTGAGGTCAAAGCCAAACTTGACACGAAACCAGTAGACGAGGAGCCCTTGCACAATCAAACCTCCTCCAAAGGCATCCACGGTGAACAGAGCGGTGAGCGTGCGGACCACCTTGCGGACCTGGGGTGTCGGGCGATGGCGGGGTTGCGACTGCACGGCCTCAGGGTCGTTGATGATCTGTTCCACCGAGTTCGGAACCACCGCATAGAGAATGAGTTGGATCAGGGCGATTGCGCTATAGGCGAGGACAACGACGCGAAACAGGCCAGTTGAGATCTCTGAGGCATGCCCTAGCCCGAAGCCGAGCAGGGCGGCGATCAATGCACCAACCGCGGTGGCCGTGTAGCCGACCAAGGTGAACCAGGCATAGGTCTTCGTGCGTGCGTGTCCCTTGACAAGTTTCGAGAGCATCGCCTGTTCGATACCGAGGAAGAGTCCGACCTCCTTGCCGGTTGGAGAGATGCTGCCCAGGATGATGATGACGCCGAGGAGGAGTGGCTCCTTGGTCACCAGGAGGAAGGGAGCGGCGACGAACCAGAGAAACGAACTGAGCATGAGCAGCCGACGCCGGCCGAAGTGGTCGACGTAACGACCAATGAAGAGGGAGATCAGTGACGACCCGAGTAGCGCGACGGTGAACAAAGCTCCAATCTCAAGAGCCGAGATATGTTGTTCGTGCCAGTAGAGCGGCAGGATGATGGCAATCACACCAAAGCCCACTTCGCGCAGGGCCCGAGCGATCAGCAGAAACCAGGCTGCTCGGTCCCTTGGCGTCGGCTCCTCGTTGTTCTTGGTCATGTTGTGTACTTTCTTGTCCGGGAGTGCCCTCTTTCTTTCCAGTACAACCTAGCCAACGACACCGGAGGTTGTGTAGGCACCTAGGAGGTGTCTTGATCGTACGATCGTTGTCAGTTGTGTCTGCTGGCGTGGCGGTCGAGGTTGATCAATGCCTTCGTCCGGTCGCTAAAAGCGCATTGCCTGTTCGGTGGGAAGGAGAAAGTGAGTGGGAAAATGATTGCAGTTACCAAGGAAATAGCAACCGCTACCTACGCATTTCCTAAGGATTCGCGTTCTAAGGACGGAATGAGCGTGCCGAGAGAAGTATGCTTAGCAGGGTGCTATTTGCCCTCATTTTCGCCTTCTTTATCACCCAGCTCTCGATTCTTTTGACAACGGTCTATTTGCACCGCACACTATCGCACAAGGCGCTAAAGCTAGCTCCTGCGGCTGAGTTCGTAGTCCGACTGCTGCTGTGGCTCACGACCGGGATTCAGCGTCGCGAGTGGGTTGGAGTCCATCGGATCCATCACGCGCACACCGACGTCGCGGGAGACCCACACTCACCGATCGTTGAGAGCTACTGGAAGATCCAGCTCCTTAACCTCTTCTACTATCGACGGGCCGCCAAAAACAGGGAAGCCATCGAGCGGGTTACCAAGGATCTCCAACCTGATCGCTGGGATCGGTATGTATTTTCGCACTCGTACCTCGGTCTCGGTCTTGGGGTTGGGATCTTGGTCGCGCTTTTTGGGGTTGAGTTAGCCGTCATTATTTCTGTTGTCCATCTGGTGCTCTACCTCACCTTGAGTGCTGCGGTGAATGCAATAGGCCATCGATTTGGCAAGAGGCCTTTCCAGAATTTGGCCACAAATAATCAGTGGCTTGCGTTCCTGACCTTCGGCGAAGGGCTGCATAATAATCATCATGAGCTTCCCACTGCGGCCAAACTGTCCTTTCACGCACCCCAGGTAGACCTTGGCTGGTATGTGATCAGATCGCTTGAGCGGCTTCATCTGGCAAAAGTTAGGACGCTCAAACGCGGTCTTGTCTGACCCTGACGGCGTCGCGCTACTGGGAGCGTGAGGCGGCGTTGGTGCTGTCTCGACCAGGTCGGTGACAGCGTGTGGATGGACGGATGCGTGACTAGGCCCCTCATGACATTCCATGTGCCCCAGGCGACACGGGCCCTGCAGGTGCTCGCTAATTCAGCGCTGGCGAAGCGTAGCCCTCAATTCAGCGCTGGCGAAGCGTACTCCTAGAGTAACGTACTCCTCAGGAAGGGGCATCGTCAGTAGCTCGTTCGGGCACTGGGGAAGTCGTCGTCTCTACCCATGCTGGCCTATGCATGTAGGACGCGCCACCAACGGCTCGGTGGGGGTATCGCACCAGTGGTGACGATGGCAATGCGTTCGGTATGCATCGGCCAGCTGAGCACCAGGTAGCCCGCGACCGCCCCTGCAGGACGGCCGATCAAGTGAGGTGCACTGGTGAGCCGGACCTGATAGGTGATCGCTTGCCCAGGCCACAGGGCTACCTTGAGTGGCCGGGTGAGCATCAGTTCGACCGGCGATCTCATGCGCCCGAGCCAAGGAATCCGAAGGGAACCAATCCGTTGGTGCGCCCTGACACCGTCAATGCGAACAACGCCAGACCCAACCTCATCTGCGAGTTGCTCGGCAATGCTCGCTGCATGATGGAGTGAGGCGGGCCCCTGTTGGTCGAGGACGACGGCAACCGCCGGGAAGGAGCCGGATGGGCTCCGCTCCTCGGTGGCGATAGCGGCACACCCGCCAGACCAAATGGTGTAGCCCGATTTGATGCCAATCACGTTAGCCGTTCCAATTCGGGCGACAATATTGGGCAGGGTGCCAATCAGTGGCAGCGTGACCGTATGCTCATCGACGATCTGATCAAAGACGGCGTTGCGCATGTCCATCGCTGCGATGGAAGCGACGGCTTGCGCGGTGGCTTTGGTTGCCGGGTTGAAGCCACTAGCGTCAGCAAAATGGGTGTTGGTGAGGCCCAAGCGAGTCGCGGTTTGGTTCATCTGCGCTACAAAGGAGTCCTGAGAGCCAGCGACCCAGGAGGCGAGCAGTTGGGCGACGTTGTTAGCTGAACGTGTCAGGAGCGCCTGAAGCAGCTGATATTCGGTCAGCTGCTCCCCGGCGGTGACCTCAACCGAAGATTGATCCTGGGCGACGTCGTCGTAGTACTGTTGCTCATCGGTGGAGGTCATGGTCAGAGTCGGTCCTTGCGATCCGACGGCCAGTGGATGACGCTCCAGGACGAGATAGGCGGTCATCAGCTTCGCCAGGCTTGCAATGGGCACCGGACGTTGGTCGGGGGTTGATGCGAGGGCATTCACGGCTAGCGAAGGGATGGCCACGGCGGCCTGTCCTTGGGTGGGCCAGTGGAGCTTGGGCGGAGCACCCGTTGCAACCAGCGTGGTTGGTGGGTTGAGTGAGATCTTTATCGGCGGGAGTGTTGCCTGTGAGCGAAACTCGAAGACGATGCCGATCGTGAGGGCAAGAGCGCCCAAGGCGAGCGTTGTGAGCAGAACCGTCCGGTGTCGTTGCAGGAAAGACGAGTGCATTTGGGTGCCAAGGCTAGCATGCCCAACGACATGATTGGTATCGGCGATGGCCGGGTCAATGGGCCAGTGTTAAGGCGATTGTCGTCTGATGGGCAGAGAGCTTAAAGCTTGTCCTCGTTCTTATGACTGGAGTTGGCCCTATCGGGGTATGGTGGATCCATGGGAGAAGCCGACCCACAGAGGTCTCATCGGTCAAGCTTCGATGGTCCGTCACTGGATCTGCGCCTCCTGCGCGCACGTGTCCTGAGCGATCTGCGACGAGGGAGCCTTGGCCTTGTTGATGTGTGTGATGCGGATAGGCAACTCCTTGACGCTGCCGCTAGCTTTGGTGTTGTCTTACGCGATGCGTGTCCGGTCTGTGATCAGGAGACACTGCGTCACGTTGCGTACGGCTTTGGTAAAGGGCTGCCGGCCAGTGGCCAGGTGGTTGGCGGCCTGCTCAGTGATTCGTCGATGCTCGGGGTGAGCGATCTCAATGTATGCATCGTAGAGGTCTGTATGGCCTGCCGGTGGAACTTCCTGATCGAACGAAGGTTCAAGCGAACCAAATAGGGAAGCGGCGCGCCAAGGGTGCAGTGCAGCCGAACCTGAACCACTAGTCTGTCTTCGATCGATTCCTGTTGTAGGGGTCGTTGTATTGCTTTCCTGCTCCTTGCACCATCCTTTGGTGGTGTGGTCACTTGGCAGTGTTGTCATCTGACAGAGGAGTCCTGGTGAAGAGCCTGGTCCATAGGAGGTACCTTTGAGAACATATGAGCTAGCCCTGATTACTGACTCCTCGCTTGAGGAGGCGGTTCGTGATGGTGTGACTGAACGAGTCGAGTCGATTATCACGACCGCTGGTGGGTCGATTGGCGAGAAGGCGACGTGGGGACGTCGGACCCTCATCTATCCCATCGCTCACCATCTTGAGGGATTCTATTCATTCCACCGGTTTCAAGCTGAACCGGCGACGGTTACGGAACTCGATCGAGTTCTGTCGATCGCTGATGAGGTCCTCCGCTTCAAGATCGTCCGCCTTCCCGAGCGTGCGATAGAGTCAGGAAAGGCGCCGCTCCTCAAGGGAGCAGCGCGCTAAGACACGAGGACAGGAGAAAATATGTCCGCCGGAAATACCGTTACCTTGATTGGCAATCTCACCAAGGAGCCAGAACTCCGTTTCACCTCGCAAGGTTTGGCCCAGACCACATTTTCTATCGCCGTCAACCGGCGTCGGATGAATCAGCAGACACAGGATTGGGAGGAGTCCACCTCCTTTTTTGAGGTAGTTTGCTGGCGTGAACTCGCTGAGAATGTGGCCGAGAGCCTCGAAAAGGGATCTCGTGCTGTGGTCACTGGTCGCCTTGAACAGCGGACATGGGAGACACCCGATGGTGATAAACGATCCAAGATACAGGTTATAGCCGATGAGGTTGGTCCTTCGCTGCGGTGGGCGACCGCCCAGGTGACCAAGGCAGATCGGCGCACCGGAGGCGCTGGCGATGGCGGTGGCCGTAACGCGGCCCAAGCGAGTGTGCCTGAGCCGTCGATTGGAAGTTTTAACTACGATGAGGAGCCGTTTTAAAAATGGGTAAGAACGCGACGAAGAAGCGGCCGGTCCGCAAGGAGTCCGCTGATGCGCTCAAGAAATTTAAGAAAAAGCCATGTAGTTTTTGCCTGAGCAAGACTGAGTGGATCGACTATAAAGACGTCGAGTTGCTCCGTCGTTACATCAGCGATCGTGCCAAGATCCGCGCACGCCGAGTCACTGGCAACTGCACACAACACCAGGCCGAGGTGGCAAACGCCATCAAGGTGGCGCGCGAACTGGCCTTACTGCCATATCTTGCCCGGCCGACCAACGACCGGGAGCGCGGTCCTGGTGGCGGTGGCCGCGGCCGCAATACTGACCGTCGTGTCCGTAACGAGGATGTCGAAGACGTCGTCGATGTTGATGATGACACCCAAGAGGACGAGTCACAAGAGGAAGAGGAGTAGGCATGGAGCTCATTCTCCGTCAACCAATCACCGGTCTTGGCCGACGAGGTGATCATGTCAAGGTTGCTGATGGGTACGCCCGCAACTATCTGCTCCCTAAGGGGTTGGCCTTGGTGGCTACGCCAAAGGTAGCCCAGCAGGCAGAGTCGATGCGCAAAGCCTCCGCCGAGAAGCATCAGCGCGAACTTGAAGCTGCATCAGAGCTGGCTTCACAGTTGGTGGCCCTCGAGATCAGTGTTGCGAAACGATCCTCACGAGATGGTAAGCTTTTTGGGTCCGTCACGACCGGCGAGATCGCTGAAAAGGTGACAGAACTTTCGGGTGTCACCATCGATCGGCATCAGGTCAATATGTCGGAGCCAATCAAGACGACTGGGACCTTCTCCGTTCCGATCCGGCTGCATCCGGAGGTCGAAGTGGCGATCAACGTCGAAGTCATCGCCGAATCATAGACGAAGCATTCCATGGCGGCGCGTGAGTCGAGAGCGATCAGTGAGACTCGGGTACCGCCACATAGCGTAGAGGCTGAGGACTCGCTCGTTGGCGCGATGCTGCTCTCGCGTGATGCGATTAGTGAAGCGGTTGAACTGGTCAAAGATGATGATTTCTTTCAGCCATCGTTGCGGCATATTTTTGGCGCTCTCTGGCAGTTGTACACCGCTGGGGATCCAACCGATGTCGTCTCTGTCTCCGATCAGCTTAAGCGTTCTGGGGTGCTCGACCAGGTGGGTGGGACCGAGAAGCTGTTACTCCTGCAGGCGTCGACGCCGGCTATCGCGAGCGCGGCGCGCTACGCCCAGATTGTGCGTGACTACTCACTTCTCCGCCGGCTAATCGCTGCGGCCACCGAGATCGCCGAACAGGCCTACGCATCGCCTAACGATGTCCAGGAGATCGTGGACTACGCTGAGGCACGTATTTTTGATGTTGCTAAAGGGAATAATACCGACAATGCGGTTGTCATCCGTGATGTCCTGTGGGAGGCACTCGAAGAGCTCGAGGAGCTCTACGCCCAAGGTGGGAACCAGACCAAGACGGCATCAACAGGGTTTCGGGATCTCGATGAGAAGCTCTCCGGGCTCCACCGGTCCAACCTGATCATCGTAGGTGCTCGTCCTGGCATGGGGAAGACCTCCTTTGCGCTGTCGATGGCGTCGAAGGTGGCGGAGAACTCGGAGGATCCGGTGTTGATCTTCTCGCTCGAGATGAGTCGCATCGAGATCGGCCAACGTCTGCTGGCGGGCGAGGCGAGAGTCGACTCGATGAAGATTCGTAGCGGGCGTCTCGTCGAGCGGGAGTGGGACCGTATCTCGCACGCCGCTGGGCGGTTGGCGGAGCGCAAGATCTTTATCGATGATGACCCCAATATCACCGTGTTGGATATCCGAGCGCGATCGCGGCGGCTGAAGGCTAATGAGGGGCTCTCATTGGTGATGATCGACTACCTCCAGCTCATGTCGTCCAGAAAGAACGTGGAGTCGCGTCAGGTTGAGGTCTCAGAGATCTCACGAGGGCTTAAGCTCCTCGCTCGTGAGCTTGATGTGCCGGTGATTGCGCTCTCTCAGCTCTCTCGCAACTTGGAGAGTCGCTCGGATAAGCGGCCGTTGTTGGCCGATCTGCGGGAGTCAGGTTGTCTGGCGTGGGATACGCAAGTCCAGTTAGACGATGGCACCACCGAGACGATTGGGATGTTGTGGGCTAAAGGCACCCAACAGTTTGGATTGTTGTCAGCGACGCCAGGGGCTGCACCGTTGCGCTCGGTTGCCAAGCGAGTGGTTGCCACTGGGGTTAAACCGCTGATCCGGATTGAGTTCGATGACGGCACCCACCTCGATGCCACCGCAAATCATCCGCTCGCGACCCCGCAAGGATTTGTACGGGTCATGGCGCTGAAAGTCGGTGATCGAGTGATCGCTCTCGACGAGAGAACGGCCACGGTGACGAAGGTGATCATCGCTCTTGCACCGTTACCGCCAGAGTTGGTCTTCGACATCGAGGTGCTCGAGAGTCACTGTTTCTACGCGAACGGCGCCCTTGTGCATAACTCGCTGGAACAGGACGCAGATATCGTCATGTTCATCTATCGGGACGAGGCGTATCGACCGGACAGCCCTGACCGTGGTGTCGCTGAGATCATCATCGCAAAACACCGCAGCGGCCCTGTGGGGACGGTACATCTCGCCTTTATGGAGAACTGGGCGCTCTTCGCCGACATCGCCCAAGGGTAGACGACCTAGTATCGCCATGGACTACGATACCGTAGTGTGCGACGTGCGTCGGTTGATCAGTTGCAGGCCTGATGCTGGCCGATACGGTGCTGGTGATCATGTGTGGCACGCTCCATGGCGGGGTGCGGCGTGGTGCTCGGGGCCTCGTCTCTGTAGGGAATAGTGCTCAAGAGCTCGGAGAGTGAGTAGATGAGCAGAATGGCGAAGCCAAACTGAAAGAGCACCTCTCCAGGCATCAAGACGTTGATGCCGTTGTCGGGCAGAGAGAACATCGCCAAGAGGCCACCGACAAACTGGATGATGATCATGGCCCAGTTCAGCCCACTGTGGACGAAACGCAGCGTGATCCAGATCGAAAGGCCGAGCTGGACCAAGAAGAGGACAGCCCCAAGAGTCATGTGGGCCCAATTGAAAAAGGTATTCCAGGTGTAGGGGGTGAGCATGACGCCGGCCATCAGGATCCCGATCGCAAAAAAAGCTGCTCGTACGGTAGTCAACGGCTGTACCCCGCGAGGCAAGAGGTTGCCCAGGTGTACGATCAACCAAATGCAGATCAAGAAGCCGACCGCCAACGGGAAGAAGGTTGCAAGATGAACAAGGTAGTAACTGATGCCGTAGACGTTGACTTCGTAGGTTGGCAAGATGATGCCGTCGACCAGAAGGGCACCAAAGAGAGCGAGGTAGGCGGCCATCAGAACTTTGATCGCGTGTTCTCGCATCGTACCTCCTGTCCTTGGGTCTACAGCCCCATGTCCTCGGCCCTCGCATCTAATTGTAATATACAACCATTATACCATAAGCAAGCGGCTGGCGTCATCTATGCGTAGTGAACGGGGTCGACTGGGGCACCTTGGAGACCCTGAGAACCGTCATGAGGCTATAACTTGGCCCCATGACGTCGCCCGCTAGACTGACCCTCCGGAGGATGCTACTTGAGAGTCATTTGGGAGAGGTTGAGAACTGAGGATCGAGTCCTCTCGGTCTGCGTGGTAGCTATCGCGATCACCCTTTTTCTTCCGTGGCATACGTACGCGATTTTGAGCATGACTGGCACGACCGATGGCTTTCATAGTTGGGGATTGCTGACGGCGCTCGGTGTGCTGTTGCTCGCATTTGTGCTCACATCAGATGGCGAGTTCGTTGCTCGGCACACTCCTCGGATATCGCTTGCTTCATGGAGGGTGATCGGGGCGGCGCTGATGTTCGGTGGGGCTGCGCTGTACTTGACGATCGGGCCTGGCTCCTATCACTCCACCGAGGTTCCGGTGGCATATGGACCATCCTACGGTGTCTACTTGGCGTTCTTAATAGGGTTGGCGGCGTTGTTGTTGACGTTTCGCCAGGGAAGGAAATCGATATCTTGAAGAAGTTGCTTCTAGTGATCCCCTTAGGGGGACTTTTGCTCGCTGCCTGCGGCTCGACCAGTACGAGCAATCCGGTGAGTGCTGGTGCGGCGACGTTGACGAGTCAGGAGGTGCACTTCTGTTTCGTCACCCAGGCCACGAGTGGCGCTGATAGTACGCAGCTTCAGGGTTGTGGCGACCAGAACTACGACGCCCACCTCGCCTCGGCAAACTTGACGAGTTCGGTCAGTCTCTCTGGACAGAGCCAGAGCGAGAAGGTTGGGGTGGAGCGCATCGGCAAGACCGAGTGGGTCTATTTCAAGAAGAAGTGGTACGCCCAGAAGGAGCCATTCCCAGCATCATCACCGGGCTCGATCTCCTCGCTGCTGCGCGCTACGCCGAGTGTGAAGAAGGTTGCAGGCATCAAAGTCCTGGGGCAGTCGACCACCGGTTACCAGGGAGTCTTTACCGCCGCTGACTTCAAGGCGCATAAGAAGGCGCTTACTTCGTCGATGGCGACCTCATTGACTGGTCTCAAGAGTGACACCTTCACCGCGTATGTGAACACCAAGGGCCAGGTTGTTCAGGTGAACCAGACGGAGTTGGTGACCTCGTCGAGCACGAAGGTAACAGTTACCTCCACCGTTCAGTTCTCCCACTTTGGAGAGAAGGTAGCGATCAAAAAGCCGCCTGCGAACGAGATCTCAAAGGGTTCACCGAGCTAAACGATTGAGTCGTAGCGCAAGTCCTGAGACCAGTGTCGAGCCGAGGACGACGGCCATGAGAATGGCGTAGTCGGTGTTGGACAAGACAGCCGACTGCAAGAAGACGAGGGCCATAGCGATGGTGACCTCTCCTCTGGCGAGCATGCCTGCCCCTACGGCGATGCGCACGTGGAGGTCTCCTGGGGTGGCAACGCTAATGGCAAGACGAGAGATGAGCAGCGCGATCAGGATCAGACCTGCGGATAGGAGAACGTTGGCATGAACGAGCAGCGGTAATCGGATGTCGTAGCCCGCGACCATGAAGAACATGGTTGGCAGTAGTCGCTCAAGGAGGGGTAACCAACGTCTGGCGGGTGCCCCCAGGCGAGCTGCGGTTTCGTGACCATCGAAGACGCCAAGCAGGGCAGCGGAGACGCCACAGATGACCCCACCGATCGTGAGCACCATCACTTTCGTGAAGAGTAAGGCAGTCGTCTTTGGCCGTATCAGGAGCATGGCACCCACAATCGCAAGCGAGGCCGCCAAGGCGATGGTTGGGCTACTGGTCAGACCAAAGGTAGCCCCGGCTGCAAACAGTGGCGCAAGTACCAGGAGAGCGATGCCAAAGAAGTCGTCGGCGACGGCGGCGGAGATGATGATCGGATAACCACTGCCCTCACCGGTTCCATGGGGTCGCAGAAGCCGCGCCGCAATACCTGCCGACGTGGGAATCGCGCTCAGGATGAGGGCAAGTTCGGTTAATCCAGCTGATCGTTGCCAAGCCAATAAGCCGAAGCCAAGAATGCCCAGCACGGTTGCGCCAATCGAGGCCAAGCCCAGCCCACGAGGGGTGAGTGGGCGGTGGCCAAGGTCGGAGAGCTCCACTCCAACACCAAAGAGGAGTGCGAAGAGACCGACGTAGGCGACAATGCTGAGGCTCGTCGTATTCGCGTTGGCGCCAAGCGTGACGCGCAGGAGTGCTCCGACTGCGAGGAGCACCATGGGCTCAGGGATGCGAAGCCAGCGTTGTGGGATCGTGCCAATGGCGAGACCCACCAACACGATCATTACCGTCTCGCTCACCCGCCCCGGACCGCCTTCCCTTGGTGTCTACTGAGTGGTGAACTCCGCCGTCGTGACTGCGGAGGGCTTATTCCCCACTACTCCGGTTTAGCCTAATAGGCATGCTGGTTGTGGGAAAGTTGTTGCGCGGTGTCGCAGTGGTGGGTGTGTTCGGGGTCGTTCTTTCGGCGTGTCACTTTTCGAATGGACAGTACGGGCCGGCCTCTGCCGGGGCGGCACTGGCGCCGACGAATGGACCGGCTGGTGCCTCAGGCTCGGGAAATAGCGCGACGGCCAAGCTTCTCGGTGGTGGCCTTAGCGTACCGAAGACGGCGTCGACCTATGACGGAGCGGGATTCCCGATCCCGGACTATGGGCCGGTGAGCTATCACGGCTACGTCAATGGCGATCCAAGGTATCCCGCGACGATCGGGGTGAGGAACTCAGCCTACGGTCAGATCCTCACGACGCAGAGTGGATATACCCTCTACATCAGGTTGGGTGATGAGTTTCGGGCGAGCAAATGTTTTAAGATCTGCCTCGACGCTTTCCCTCCGGAGCTCACCAACGGCGCTCCACAGGCGGCCCCAGGTATCTTGGCCGCTGACCTCGGCGTCTTGACCGCGAACAACTCGTGGGAACAGGTCTCCTATGGAGGACGACCTCTTTATCGATATCGTCTCGATACCAAACCAGGCGAGATCAATGCTGAGGGAAAGGGAGGCATCTGGTACGTCGTGGGTGTTAACGGACTCCCGATCACGAAACCTCTTTCCCGAACCAGTGCGACCAAGAGCTAGAGTGACTTCGTAAGAATCTGCGCGACATCTAAAACCTGCTTGCCCGGGTCAGCGGTGCCCTCGGCTTGGCGTGCCTTCATGGCATCGTCGAGCATGATCATACAAAATGGGCAGGCGGTTGAGACCACATCTGCACCGGTCTCAAGGGCCTGATCGGTGCGCTCGAGGTTGATTCGCTTCCCGATATTCTCCTCGAGCCACATACGAGCGCCTCCTGCACCGCAGCAGAAGCCCTTCTCGCGACAACGATGCATCTCCTTGGATTGAACGCCAGGGATCGCCTCAAGCACCGAGCGAGGCTCATCGTAGACGTGGTTGTGACGACCAAGGTAGCAGGGATCATGGTAGGTAACGCTCTTGTCGACTGACTTTGTAGGCGTGATTCGCTGGTCGGCGATGAGGCGGCTCAACAGTTGGGAATGGTGAACGACCTCGTAGTTCCCACCAAGTGCCGGGTATTCATTGGCGATCGAGTTGAAGCAATGCGGACAGGAGACGATGACCTTGCGAACGCCGACACTGTTGAGCGTCTCGATGTTGGTCTGTGCTTGGGTCTGATAGAGATACTCGTTGCCGATCCGTCTGGCGGGATCCCCGGTGCAGCTTTCGCGCGGGCCAAGGACGGCGAAGTTCACGCCTGCGTTGTGGAGCAGGGTGGCAATGGAGCGGGTGACACGCTGTGCCCGCTCGTCCAGCGCGCCCGCACAACCAACCCAGAAGAGATACTCGGTGTCGGCACCGATGGTGTCAGTGACGACAGGGACCTCGAAATCGAGACCCTGCATCCAATCGGATCGATGGCTGGCTCCCAATCCCCACGGATCGCCCTGGTTCTCGATGTTTCTGAGCATCGAGTTCGCTTCTGAGGGGAAGCTTGACTCCATCAGGACCTGGTATCGGCGGATGTCGACGATCGTGTCAACGTGTTCGATATCGACTGGACATGCCTGCACGCAGGCGCCACAGGTCGTGCAGGACCAAAGCACATCAGGATCGATCACGTCTGGAACGAGGTTGTCGTCTAAGGAGGAACCTGAGAGCATCTTTTCTCGCAGGCTCATGATGAGTAGTTTCGGAGAGAGGGGTTTGCCGGTTCCCCAGGCAGGACACTGTTCTTGGCATCGGCCACACTCGGTGCAGGCCAGCAGGTCGAGTCGTTGCTTCCATGTGGTCTGCTCGATCGTGCCAACTCCGAAGACATCCTCCTCCGAGAGCGTCTCTGGATCCATGTTAGGGGTGGTCGCCAGCGCACCGAGGGCGATGGGCCGTCGTGCAAAAGCGACGTTTAACGGTGCAGTGAAGATGTGGAGATGCTTCGAGTGAACGACGAAGATTAAGAAGCTGAAGATCACGGCGATGTTGAGCACGAGGAAGATGGACTCAAGGATGTAGTTGGTGTGTGCGCCCATGTGGCGGAAGGGAATCGAGAGTACGTGCGACATGAAGGCAAAGTCCGAGTAGGGAAAGTCGCCGGTGTTGACCTGGAAAGCCCGATAGGCCAGCAGCGTGATGATGACCGCGGCGATCCAGCCCAGGGTGATCCAGGCGGTCTTGGTGTGAGAACCGTAGAATCGTGAGTCGCGGTGCCGCTGTTCTGGGGCCTCACGAATGCGAATGACGCTAAAGACACACACCGCCACTAAGACAGCGAGCGCAAAGAAGTCCTCAAGGAATCCCAACCAGCTATCGTGTCCAATGAGGGGGATCGCAAAACGGCGGTTAAAGAGAAGCCCAATCGCTTCGATGATGGTGGCGAGCAGAATGGTAAAACCCCAAAAGGTGAAGAAGTGAGCGATACCGGGCACGGTCTTGGTCAATAGCTTGCGCTGGCCGAGCACCTCAACGGCCTCGGCCTTGACGCCTTGCTCGGCGGTTGTACGCCCGCGTTCGACCTTTTTGCCGGCACGGACTACTCCAAAGAGGTACAGTCCACGCCGTGCGACCAGCGCAAGTGAGACCACGATGATCACTAGGCCGACGATAAGACGGTCGTCCATTCTTCCTCCTCTGGTTGCCGTAACGGCACCTTTACCAAGCTGATCACTATATTACCTATCGGTAACATCTATCACAAACCTGCACTATAGGTCGAGCTGATATCGGCTTGGCGTGGGGCCATCCTGACCTTGGTATTTACTCGCCAAAGCATCCGATCCATAAGGATTGTCGGCCGGGGTCGTCATCTCGAGGAACGAGATCTGTCCGATCTTCATGCCTGGGTAGATTTTGATAGGAAGGTTGGCTACATTCGAGAGCTCTAGCGTGATGGTGCCCGAGAAGCCGGGGTCGATAAAACCAGCGGTCGAGTGGATGAGGAGCCCAAGTCGTCCGAGTGATGACTTGCCCTCCAGACGACCGACGAGGTCGGGCCCAATGGAGACTCGCTCAACCGTCGCGCCCAAGACGAATTCATTTGGATGGAGCATCAAGGCTCCATCCTGTTCGACCTCGAGCAGCTCTGTCAGATCGTCGAGGGGTTCACGGACATCGATGAGGCCTTTCGAATAGTTTCGAAAGACCCGGAATTTGTTTCCAATTCGTAGATCGACGGAGGAAGGTTGGATGGCGTTCTCTGCCAGAGGGTCAATAAGAACCCGCTTGGTCTCAAGAGCTGCGATGATGGATCGATCGGACAAAATCATACTCCAATTACACTAACCCTTAGCGATTGACCCTACCGACGTCCATTTGGGGGTAGTTGGGGAATTCGCAAAATTGCGGGCGTAGTTCAGCGGCAGAACATCAGCTTCCCAAGCTGAGAACGCGGGTTCGATTCCCGTCGCCCGCTCCAGACACCAGAGCTGTTCAGTGGTTGTTTTAGACGCCAAGCTGTGTATTCTCGCTAACTTTGCCACCCATTCTCGCTGAAACTTGCCACCTGTTATCGCTGAAACTTGCCACCCCCTAGGAGGGTGCGAGAGGGACTGGTTGTAGTGTATCGCTAATCGGTCAAGTGTCGCCTCCTTCTCGGTAGTTTTGATGGTGTCATGGAGTCTCGTCCGCGGACTTAGCCACCTTGGACTTCTTGGCTCTCATGGATGTTAACGGTCATCGAGAGGATGTGCGCGTTGCACAAGAGACGATCGAGTAC